>NZ_CEFZDU010000008.1:0-89894 GCF_979578155.1 Candidatus Nitrospira neuquenensis
TACAAATGACGCAACGATCTGTCTCTCGGTAAGATTTTAGATGACTCAATACGCTCGCTTGACAGTCCGGCGCCGCCCCTTTACGCTGAGCGGGACCATGGCGGCCGCCCCCAAGAAGATCCTCGTCGTCGAGGACGAGCAGGACATCCTGGACCTCGTCCGGCTGTACCTGGAGAAGGAGGGCTACCGCGTCTGTACGGCCGTGACGGGCCAGGACGCGCTCAAGCAGGTGAAGGCCGAGCGGCCGGACCTCGTCGTCCTGGACCTCATGCTTCCCGGCCTCGACGGCATCGAGGTCTGCAAGCGGCTCCGGGCCGACCCCGCCACCGCGCTGCTGCCGATCATCATGCTCACCGCGAAGGCCGAGGAGGCCGATACGATCGTCGGCCTCGAGCTCGGCGCCGACGACTACGTGACCAAGCCCTTCAGCCCCAAGGCGCTCATGGCCCGCGTGAAGGCTCTGTTCCGCCGGCTGGAACGGAAGGGCGACGAGCCGGCCCGCTACGCCTACGGCCCCCTCGTGATGGACCTCGCGCGCCACGAGGTGCGGGTGGACGGCCGGGAGGTGCCGCTCACGGCGAAGGAATTCGGCCTGCTGGAGCACCTGCTGCGCCATCCCGGCCGGGTGCTGACCCGCGAGGTGCTGATGAACGCGGTCTGGGGCTACGACTACTACGGCACGACCCGCACGGTGGACGTGCACGTCCGCCGGCTCAAGCAGAAGATGCCCCTCCTGAACGAGGCCATCGTCGCGGTGAAATCCCTGGGGTACAAGCTGAAGGAACGCGACGCATGATGGGCGCCGGGCGTCGGCGGGGGCGTCTGGCGCCACCCCTCACGCTTCACGCCCCGCGCCTCACGGCATGATGACCCTCTCGATCCGCCGGAAGGTCGCCCTCGGCACGCTGGTCGCTTCCACGCTGAGCCTGGCGATCGCCGGCGGGCTCGCCGTCCGCTCCATCGAACGCCTCGAATTGACCCGCCTCACCGAGGCGCTCTCCGCGCAGGCCGCGCTCGCCATCCATGCGATCCAGCCGGCCCTCGCGCAGCCGGCCGGCGACGTCCCGTCCCTCCGGCAGGCGGCCCGCGCGCTGGGCGAGGCCGCGCTGGCCCGCGTCACGGTCATCGGACCGAACGGCGTCGTCCTCGCCGACAGCGGGACGCCCGACGAGGCCCTGGGGCGGCTGGACAACCACCTGCGGCGCCCCGAGGTGCAGGAGGCCCTCGCGACCGGCCGGGGCACCGATCTGCGCCTCAGCCAGACGACCGGCCGCCGGATGTTCTACCTCGCGCAGGCCGTCCGCGGCCCGGGGGGCGGGCTCCTGGGCATCGTGCGGCTGGCGGTGCCGCTCACCACGCTGGAGGCGCGCATCAGCGAGTTCCGCCAGGCGCTGGGCATCGCCCTCGGCGCGGCCTTCGCCCTCTCGCTCGCCGTGAGCGTCCTGCTGGCCCGGCGCCTCACGCGCTCCCTCTCCGATATCGCCGAGGCCGCCCGCCATCTCGCCGCCGGCGACCTGAGCCGCCGCCTCCGCGCCGACGCCGGAGACGAGGTCGGCGTGCTGGCCGCCACGCTCAACCGGATGGCCGAGCAGCTCGAGGCGAAGATCCGCGAGGTGTCGGAGGACCGCTCCCAGCTCCTGGCCATGCTGACCGCGATGGTGGAGGGCATCATGGTGCTCGACTACGGCGGGCGCGTCCTGCAGGTCAACCCCGCGCTCGAGCGCATGTTCGGGCTCCGGGGCTCGGACGCCAAGGGGCGCCCCCACCAGGAGGTCATCCGTCACGCCGAGCTGAACGAGCTGGTGGCCCGGGTCCTCGAGACGCAGCGCCACCAGAGCGGCGAGATCGCGCTCGCGCCCAGCGGCCGCACGCTCCGGGTCCAGGCGTCGGTCGCGGGCTTCCGCGACGAGCACGAGCCCTTCGCCGTCCTGGTGTTCCACGACGTCACCGCGCTGCGCCGGCTGGAGACCGTCCGCAAGGACTTCGTCGCCAACGTCTCCCACGAGCTGCGCACGCCGCTCACCTCGATCAAGGGCTACGTCGAGGCGCTCCTCGACGGCGCGAAGGACGACCCGGAGACGGCGGCGCGGTTCCTCGCGATCATTCTCAAGCAGACCGACCGGCTGAACCTGATCCTGGAGGACCTGCTCCAGCTCTCCCAGATCGAGTCGGGGCTGGTGCTCTTCAAGCGCGATCCCGTCCGGCTGCGGGACGTGGTGGAGCGCACGGTGGCCCTCATCACGCCCATGGCGGAGAAGAAGGGGCACCGGCTGACCGTCGCGATTCCCTCCGACCTCCCGGCGGTCCACGGGGACGAGGACCGGCTGGCGCAGGTCCTGACCAACCTGCTGGACAACGCCGTGAAGTACACCCCCCCCAACGGGACGATCCTCGTGGACGCCCGGACGGCCGGCGGCGGGGATCGTGAACCGGGCGCCTGGGTGGAGCTGCGGGTGAGCGACAGCGGGATCGGGATTCCGGAGACGGACCGGCCGCGGGTGTTCGAGCGGTTCTACCGCGTGGACAAGGCGCGCTCGCGGGAGCTGGGGGGCACGGGCCTGGGCCTCGCCATCGTCAGGCACATCGTCGAGGCGCACGGCGGCCGCGTCTGGGCGGAGGCCAACGAGCCGGCCGGCAGCCGCTTCGTCGTGCGGCTCCCCGCCGCGGGCGAGCCCGAGGGGGCGGGTTAGCGCAGGACGACGGCGAAGCCCCCGTAGATCAGGGCCCCGAGCACCGCCGAGCCCGGCAGGGTGAAGATCCAGGCGGAGATGATCCGGGCCGTCACCCCCCACCGCACGGCGGAGAACCGCTTGACCACCCCGACCCCCATCACGGAGGTCGTGATCGTGTGGGTCGTGCTCACCGGCAGGCCGATGTGCGCCGTGGCCAGCAGGACCGCCGCCGCGCTCGTCTCGGCCGCGAACCCGTGCACCGGCTCCAGCGTCAGGATCCGCATCCCCAGCGTCCGGACGATCCGCCAGCCCCCCGCCGCCGTCCCCAGCCCCATGGCCAGCGCGCAGGCCACGATGACCCAGGTGGGGACCTCCGGGCTCGCGATCTGTCCCGCCGAGAGCAGCGCGAGCGTGATGATCCCCATCGCCTTCTGCGCGTCGTTCGCCCCGTGGCTGAAGGCCATGAAGCCGGCCGAGACGAGCTGCAGCCGGCTGAACAGCCGCGTCGCGAACATCCGCGACGTGCGGAAGAACAGCCAACTGATCCCGACCATGACCAGCAGGCCGATCAGGAACCCGAAGAAGGGCGAGAGGACCATCGCCTCCAGGACCGACCGCAGGCCCGCGAGCTTCACCACCGCCATCCCGCCGTGCGCCACCCCCGCGCCGACCAGGCCGCCGATCAACGCGTGGGAGGAGCTGGTCGGCAGGCCGAGAATGAGCGTGATCAGGTTCCACGCGATCGCGCCGGCGAGGGCCGAGGCGACGACGGCCTGGGTGACCGTCGCCGGGTCCACGATGCCGGCGCCGACCATCTTCGCCACCGCCGTGGACATGAACGCGCCGGCGATGTTGAGGATCCCGGCCATGATCACGGCGACCACCGGGCTCAGCACCCGCGTCGAGACCACGGTGGCGATGGCGTTCGCGCTGTCGTGCCAGCCGTTCGAAAAGTCGAACAGGAGGGCGAGCACGACGACGAGCAGGAGCATTCCGCTCAGGTCTAGCATGGTCTCCGTGAGGGGTGAGGGGTCAGGCGTGAGGCGTGTCGGTGGAACGACCGGCGCGGAACGTGCCGGGGGAAAATCGACGTCTCACGCGCAACGTTCCGCGTTTCACGTCTTCGTCAGATGTGCTTCAACGCGATGCGTTCGAGGATGTTGGCGACGTCCTCGCACCGGTCGGTGCCTTCCTCGAAATTCTCGTAGATCTCCTTCCACTTGATGACGGCGATCGGGTCCTTTTCCTCCTCGAACAGGCGGGAGATCGCGTCCCGCGTGATCCGGTCGGCCTCGTTCTCCAGGCTGTTCACCCGGATGCAGCACTCGTTGAGGTCGGCGTGCGGCTGGCCCAGCCGGTCGATGCCCGCCCCGACGGCGCCGGCGGCCTGGTAGAGGATGTTCGCCAGCTTGATGGCGGTCTCGGAGGGTTCCGTGATCCGGAACACGACGAACCGGTCCGCCACGGCTTCGACCAGGTCGAGCACGTCGTCCAGGGCGCTCGCCAGGGCGTGGATGTCCTCGCGGTCGATGGGCGTGATGAAGGTCTGGTTGAGCCGCCGGGCGATGTCGTGGGTGATGCCGTCGCCGACGTGCTCGACGTCCTTGATGAGGCGCGCCTGCTCGACCGGGTCCTTGAACTCCTCCATCATGTCCTTGAGCAACCGGCTGCCCTCGATCATGTTGTACGCGGCCTTGCGGAAGAGCTCGAAGAAGGCGACCTCGCGTGGAATCAGATTGAACATCGCGTGCCCTTTCCCCCTGTCGCCCGGCCCCGCCTACCAACGCAGGAGCCCCGTCGCCCAGGTCAGCCCCCCGCCGAAGGCCCCGAGCAGGACGACGTCCCCCGCCGCGATCCGGCCCCCGCGGACCGCCTCGTCCAACGCGATCGGGAGCGACGCCGACGAGGTGTTGCCGAATCGTTCGATGACCGAAGAGACCCGGTCGGCCGGGAGCGCCAGCCGCCGGCAGACCGCATCGAGCAGACGGCGGTTGGCCTGGTGAAACACCGCCTGCGCCACCTGCTCCACCCCGACGCCGAACTCCTTGAGCAGCTCGGACACCGCGACGGTCAGGCGGCTCACCGCGACCCGGAACAGGGGCCGCCCCTCCATCCGGAGGGTATGCTCCCGCGCGCGGAGGGTCTCGGCGCTCGCCGGCCGCCGCGACCCGCCGGCCGGCACCCGGATCAGGCCGTGCCGCGAGCCGTCCGCGTACAGGCGCAGGCCGAGGAGGCCGCGCGCGTCCGGGCCGTCCCCCCCGTCCTGGACGAGCACGGCGGCCCCGGCCCCGTCCCCGAAGAGCACCGCCGTCGCCGCGTCCTCCGGGTCGAGGTAGCGTGACTTGACCTCGGCCGCCACGACCAGGCAGCGCCGCGCCTGGCCGCTCCGAATCAGCGCGTCCGCCATGGACAGGCCGTAGAGGAAGCCCGAGCAGGACGCGGCCAGGTCGAAGGCCGCGGCCCCCTCCACGCCCAGGTGTCGGAGCAGATGGCAGGCCGTCGAAGGAAACGTCGTGTCCGGCGAGGTGGTGGACACCAGCACCGCGTCGACCGCCGACGGCCCGATTCCCGCCGCCTCCAGCGCCCGGCGCGCGGCCGCCGCGGCCAAGTCCGACGCCGCCTCCCCGTCGGCCGCCCATCGCCTGGCCGCGATGCCCGTCAACCGCCGAACGGCCCGATCGTCCAGGCCGAGCGGCCCCCCGACCTCGGCGTTGCCCACGGCCCTGGCCGGCGCATAGGAGCCGGTCCCGACGATCCTGCTCAGTCCCACGATGCTCCGGGCTTCCTGAACACGCGCTCGTCGGCGGACGAGCGCGCCGACGCATGGCCAACGGATGTGACGCGGAGGTGAGGGCGTCAGTACGTCGACGTTCCGGCGGGATTATAGGTCGCCCCCTCCCCCTCGTCAATCCGGATTGCTTTTCCCGGGGTACTTTGCTAGCGTGTGGCGTTTTCGAGCGCTCGACCGCCTCAGGTGGAACCCTCGGATGGTGTCCTACCTCGGTAGATCAACGTGCGTGGTCGCCTGCCTGGCGCTGCTGGGCGGAGCCCTCGCCGCCTGCAACAAGCACAAACCCGCAGACCCCAACGCGGCGGTGCGCGGCACCGACGAGCAGATCTTCATCGGCGACACGATCGAGAAGAACTACGACGCCAACGTGATCATGAAGCGGGCGGAGGCCTTCTTCGACAAGGAGGAGTACGCCGAGGCCATCATCGAATACCAGCACTTCCTGGACCTCCACCGCGTGCACACGCTGGCGCCCTACGCGCAGTACAAGCTCGCCGAGAGCCACTTCAAGATGTTCAAGACCATCGACCGGGACCCCGAGCCGATCTACAAGGCGATCGAGCATTACGAGAAATTGCTCAAGGCCTATCCGGGCAGCCGCTACGAGCACGACGCGACGCAGCGGATCCGGGACGGCCACGATCTCCTCGCGCAGATTTCCTTCATGGTGGGGGAATTCTACCAGCGGCAGGAGGCCTGGCTGGCGGCGGCGCACCGGTTCGAGTACGTCGTCACCACGTATCCCGAGATGAACGTCGCCTCCGACGCCCTCTACCATCTGGCCCTGGTCTACCACGAGCTGCGGGCTTACGATTGGGCCAAGGAAAAGCTGGTCGCGCTGGCCGAGCGGTATCCCAACAACAAGCACCAGGCGGAGGCGCAGCGCCTGCTCGCGAAGCTCTCCAACGCGCCGCCCCCCCCGGTCGCGGAACGCCGCCACCACGAAGCCGCCGGCCCGCAGGTGGCCGGCCTGGCCGCCGTCGAGGCCGACGGCTCATCCGCACCCGCCGGTGTCCCGGTCACCCTCTGCCGCCTGGGCGTCCGCTGCAGCGATCCCGAGCCCCCGGCCGTCGTCCCGGCCGGCGCCCCTTCCGGCGGCGCCAACGGCCAGGCCGCCCCCACGCCGGTCACGCCGGCCGTCGTCCCGGTCAGCCTGGCCAACGGGACCCCGGCCAACGGATCGTCCGTCAACGGCCATCCGGCCAACGGCGCTTCGTCCGGCGCGGCCGCGGGCTCCGGGGTCACCCTCTGCCGCCTGGGCGTCCGCTGCAGCGATCCCGAGCCCCCAGCCGTCGTCCCGGCCGGCGCCCCTTCCGGCGGCGCCAACGGCCAGGCCGCCCCCGCACCGGCGGTCATGCCGGTGGTCACACCGGTCAATCTGCCCGTCGGCGCCTCCCCGCTGCCCGTCGGCGCCTCCCCGCTGCCCGTCGGCGCCTCCCCGCTGCCCGCCGGCGCCTCCCCGCTGCCCGCCGGCGCCTCCCCGAACGGTGTCTCCCTCAACGGCTCCGCCGTCAACGGGCACTCCGCCGACGGCCACTCGACCAGCGGCGCCTCGGCCGACGCGGCGTCCGGAGCCTCCGGAGCCGTCTGCCGCATCGGCGTCCGCTGCTGATCTTCCTGTCCGCCGAAACAGGCTCATCCGCCGCGCGACTGCCTCGCGCGGGGCCCGGGGAACGCTGTGTGGATGGTCAGGGCCGTGAGGATCGGCCGCGCAGCCGCGACACGAGCAGGGCGACGGGATAGAGCATCATCCGGCAGAAGGACATGTTGTAGACCCTGGTCCAAAATCGGCCGGGATTATCGCTGCCGCCGCTCCGTCGCACCAGCAGGTCGTAGCCCGTGTGGCCGAACAGCTCGTACCAGAAGCGGTTGACGACCGAGGTCCGGAGCTGGTGGCCGAACCGCGTCCGCCAGAGCTGGTTGTAGTCCGCGCTCTCGATGATGCTGCGGGCGGCGAGATAGCCCGACGTCATCGCGTAGCGGATGCCGAAGCCGAACAGGCCGTCCTGGAACCCCGCCGCTTCCCCCGTGTACCGCCGTCCGTCCCGCGTGGCCGACTTCGGCAGGTTGAACTCTGCATAGCCGCCGAAGGTCCGCGCGTTCCGGACCTCCAGCCCGAGGAGCTCCTGGAACCGCTGGAGCGTCCGCGCCAGACATTCCTTGCCGAGCGCAAACCGCTCGAAGAGCGTGGTGGCGAGCGTGGCCCGTCCGTCCGCGACCAGCAGGTACGAATACCCCTTCGGCGCCAGCGCGTTGTTCAGGAGGACCGCCGCGGTGTCCGGAAGGTTCGTCTCGAACAACAACCCGACGGCCACGGCCCAAGGACGCCGCGGGCCCGTCGCCACGATGTCGGCCTCGCGGTGATCCACGGCGCTGTTGAACTTGATCCGGACGCCGGCGTTCAAGGCCTGCTGCTTGAGCGAGTCGTCGAGGGAGTCCCGGTTCCGCCCCCGGCGCACGAGGTAGAACAGGGGGTTGGGCGATTTGATCCTGGCCTCGGAGGTGGGACCGTAGATCGTGCCGGAATGGAAGGGGCGGCAGTAGAAGTCCGGCTTGACCCCCATCTCCCGCAGGGAATCGAGCACGTCGTCGTCGCGGCTCCAGTTCTCCAGCCCCTGGAAGTCGTCGTGAAACCGCATCCCGACGTCTTCGCGCTGCTCGTGGACCACGACCCGGAAGCCGGAGTTGGCGAGGTTGATGGCCGCCGTGAGGCCGGCCGGGCCCGCTCCCGCGATGGTGACGGTCGCTGATCGCGTCATCGGCGGCTACGCTACCAGAATCAGGGACGCGAAGGAAGCAAGAATTGACCTAGGGGAAGGCCCTGGCGGCGGGAGCCGAGCCGCCGGAAGCCGGGGAGTCACTGGCCCACGTACCAGCCGATGCCGTAGCGCTCGAGGAAACTGGTGATCATGGTGAGGGAGTTGGCGTAGATCATCACGCCGACCACGATCAGCAGGGCCCCGCTCACGGCCGACACCCCCCACAGATAGGCGCGAACCTGCTTGAAGTAGGCGAGAAAGCGGTCCACGCCGACGGCCGCGGCGAAGAGCGGCAGACCCAGCCCCAGCGAATAACTGGCGAGCAACGTCACCCCGTCCGTCAGGGCCTCGGTCGTGCTGGCGTAGAGGAGAATGGTCCCCAGCACCGGGCCGACGCAGGGGGTCCACCCGGCGGCGAAGGCCACCCCGATCAGGAAGGAGCCGGCGTAGCCGGCTGGCCGGCTGCGGAACTGGAAGCGTTTTTCCGTCTTGAGAAACCCGAGGTTCAAAATCCCCAGCAGGTAGAGCCCGAACACGATGATCAGGAGACCGCCGAGCTTGCGCAGGTACTCCTGGTAGGCGATGAGCATCTGGCCGATCAGGCTAGCGGAGGCGCCGAAGGCGATGAAGACGCAGGAGAACCCGGCGATGAAGATCAGCGCGTTGGCGACGATGGTCTTGCGGCTCCGCTGCCGCTCGGAGGCGTCGGCCAGTTGCTCCACCGAGAGCCCGGTGATGTAGGAGATGTAGGAGGGGACGAGCGGCAGCACGCAGGGCGACACGAAGGAGAGCAGCCCGGCCATGAAGGCCGCGAAGAGCGAGATCTGACCGATGGAGTCCGTCATGGTCAGCGGGTCTGCAGCAGTTTCTGGATGGATTCGGCGGTCCCCGGGGCCTGCCAGTTGCGCGCGCCGGGGATTCGATGGGTGACCACGCCCTTCCGGTCCACGATGAAGCTCATCGGCAGGCTCACGACGCCGTAGGACTGCCCGACCCGGAAGTCGGAATCGTGCAGGATCGGGAAGGTCAGGCCGAGCGCCTCTCGGAAGGGTCTCGTGACGGCCGCCCCCTGCCGATCGGTGGATACGGCCAGGATCTCGAACCCCTTCCCCTTGAGCTGGCGGTACAGCAGCTCCATGCCCGGCATCTCCACGCGACAGGGGCCGCACCAGGTGGCCCAAAAGTTAATGAGGACGACCTTCCCCCTGTAGGCGGCGAGGGACACGGCCTTGCCGTCGAGGTCCCAGAGTTGGAACGGCGGGGCCGGCGCGCCGACGGTGGGAAGGGCGGGCCGCTGGACCGATTCCGCCGCGTGCGCGACCGCCGCGGCCCCCTCCCCCCAAGGCCAGGAACAGACCAGGACCGGCAGGCAGAGGACAGAGGCGCAGAGCCGGCGTCCGGTGGTCATGGCCGGAGGTTACAGGGCGGTGGCCGGGGCGGCGCCGCCGTCGGCCTTGAGCAGTTGCCTGAGCACCTCGAGGTTGCTCAACAGGGTCCAGTCCCGCGGCCCGATGACCTTCTCCCGCAGGACGCCGTCCCGGCCGATGATGTAGGTCTCCGGGACGCCCATCAACTTATAGCGCTTGTCGGTCTGGCCCCACGAGTCCACCAACACGGGGAAGGAGAGGCCCAGGGCCCTCACGAAGGGGGGAATGTCTTTCTTGGTCGTGACGCGGTCGATGCTGACGGCCAGGATGACGAGCCCGTCCTTCTCGAAGGTCTTGTACAGCACCTCCATGGAGGGCATCTCTTCCTTGCAGGGCTTGCACCAGGTGGCCCAGAAGTTCAGGAACACCACCTTGCCGCGATAGTCGGAGAGCCGGACCGGCTTCTCGTCGAGGTCCGGCAGCTCGAAGTCCGGCGCGACCTTGCCCACCGTCAACGGCTCGTACTTGGCGCTCTGGGTCCAGACGACCAGGAAGGCGAGCCCCACGATCAGCAGGGACGCGGCGGCGATCACCGCCTTGCTCGCCCGCGGCGGCTCGCTCTCTTGAGTCGGCTCGGCGCTTGTGACGATCTCGTCGGCCATAACGACTCGGCTCCGACGACTCACCGCCCGTTAGGCGTACGCGTGCAGCCCGGAGAGCAGGAAGTTGACGCCCCAGAAACAGAACACGACCATCAGGAACCCCACCACCGCGAACACCGCGGCGCGGCGGCCTTCCCAGCCCCGCGTCATGCGGGCGTGGATGTAGGCGCCGTAGATCAGCCAGACGATCAGCGACCAGGTCTCCTTGGGATCCCAGCTCCAGTAGCCGCCCCAGGCATAGTTCGCCCACATGGCGCCCAGGATGATGCCGAAGGCCAGCAGCGGGAAGCCGACCATGATCGCCTTGTACCCCAGCTCGTCGATGGTCTCCAGGTCCGGGAACGCCGCCAGCACGCGGGAGCGGCTCCCCCGCAGCTCGCCGCGCTCCTTGACCAGGTACATCAGGCCCAGCCCGCCCGCCAGCGCGAAGGCGGCGTAGCTGGTCAGCGTGACGGAGACGTGGATGTAGATCCAGTAGCTGTTCAGCGCCGGCACCAGCGGCTCCGCCGTCTGGTAGCGGTACGGCAACAGCGAGGCCGCCCCCATGGCGATGAAGCCGATGCCGACCACGAACGCGCCGATCGTCTTGATGCGGTACCGGAACTCCAGCAGCATGTACCCCAGGATGATCGCCCAGGCGACGTAGGCCATGGCCTCGAACTGGTTGGACCAGGGCGCGAAGGTGCCGGAGAGCTGCATGCGCTCGTAGGCCCGCGTGCCGAGCGCGAGGCTGTTCACGATCCAGCCGAAGAAGGTCACGATCGTGGCCACCTGGCCGATCTGCGCGGCCCAGCCCGTGTCGCCGCCCGCGCCCGAGACGGGATAGCCGGCCGGCGCGAGCTGCATCGCCGGCTTGCGGAGGAAGACATAGGTGACATAGAGGGCCAGCGCCGCCAGGTACAGCCAGAAGGTCAGGTCGAAGAGGAACAGCGACTTCAGCATATGCGGCCTCCCGAGCCACGAGCTCAACGCCGTCAGCTCTCAGGCGGTCGGACCGACCGCTGAAAACCGACGGCGGTCCACTCATGCCTGCAACGTCTTGATCCGCTCCGTGAGCTTGCGAAACTCCTTCTGAAAATCGATCTGGCTCTTGTGCGTGTTGCCGCCGATGTGCACCACCACGCCGCCCTCCGCGGGGATCACCTTGGCCCAGAGCCGCCGGTGGTAGATGAAGGAGGACAGGGTGATGCCGACCACGATCATCGTGGAGCCGATCCAGACGATGTTCACGCCGGGGTCCTTGGTGATCTGGAGCCCCGTGAACTTCTTCGGCTGGTAGCCCACGAGCTCGAACTTGTACCGCGAGCCCTGGATCTCGAAGAGGTCCGGGTAATGGTAGAAGACCCAGGGCGTCGCGTTGAGCGAGTCGCGCTCCAGGATGGCCAGGCGGACCGCCGGGTTGTCGTGTTGGACCGACTTGGAGAAGACCTTCTTCTCGGCCGAGTTGAAGCTGAAGTCGGCCACGAAGTCCGTCAGTGTCAGCTTGAGCGGCAGGCCGTCCACGGCCGTCTCCTTCTGCCAGTCCAGGTCCACCGTGGCCAGGACCTTGTCCGTCGCCTTGTCCTTGACGTTGAGGCGCGCGACCTCGACCCGGTCCCAGGCGTCCCCGTAGCTCGACTGGTAGAACCAGATGCCCTTGTAGACCAGCGGGTCGTTCACGGTGATGGTCTTCGTCACGGCTTCCTTGCCCTGATCGAGCACCGTCAGCGTGCTGTTGTAGGACTTGACCGCGCCGTTCTCGTGGTAGTCGATCCAGAACTTGTCGACGCGCAGGTCGAAGTTGCCCTTCGGGATGTGGTAGGTCTGGCCCTCGAGGCAGACCCCGAACTCCTGGAACCCCCAGAAGCTCCCGATGAGGCCGCCCAGCACGATCACCGTCGCGCTGAGGTGCGCCATGTGGGCGCCGACGCGCCCCATGATCCCCTTCGTCGCGTAGAGCGTCGCCTCCTGCGGGTCGTTCCGGGCCAGCACCCGATACCCCCGCTCGGCGAGGGCCTGCACGATCCCCTCGGCCACCCGGTCCTTGGGCGCGGCGACCGGCACCTCGGCGGTCTGCTTGAGGTTCTTGATGAACGGGAGGGCGACGTTCACCTGGTCCTGCTTCATGGAGCGCCAGATCGCCGGAAACCGCTTGTGGAAGCAGGTCAGGGAGTTGACGCAGAGGAGGGCCAGCAGGCTCGTGAACCACCAGGTATGATAAACGTCGATGAAGCCGAGGCGGACGAACCAGCGGTACGCCTCCTCGCCGTACTCCTTGACGTAGACCTCGGGGCGCTCCCCCTGCTGGATCACGGTCCCGATCGTGGCGGTCATGGCCAGGAAGAGGAACAGGAACATGGCCAGCTTGATCGAGGCGAAGAACTCGACCAGCTCGGCCGACACCTCGGCCCACCCGAGGCCGGGCGCCGGACGGCGCGCCGTCCCACCCTCCGCCAGCACCGGCGGCTTTCCGTTCATAGGCCTCTGATTGCTCCTTAGGATGGACCCGGGGCGCGGCGCCTTGAGCCTAGGGGTCGCCTCTAGGGAATTTCTTTAACTCGCTGAAATTCCTCGGAGACCGACCTGGAGTCCCACACGCCTTCCCTCCGGGCCCCAGGCTCGGGCGGGGGACCGGCGTCGGCTGTAGCGGATGGGGCGTATCTTACAGACCGGGCGCGAAGAGTGTCAAGCCGGCCCGACGGCCGGTCCGCCGGGGATGCCGCGGATTTGTCGTTGACAAACCGGGGCTTCTGGGTTAAAAGGTACGGCCGACACGCAACCAGCGGCCGGCCCGCCGCCTCCACCATCGTCCAACGCGTGATCCCGGGTCGCCGGACCGGCAGAGGACAGACTTCCTTCCCCCACAACGGGCTGGCCGGTTAACTCAAGAGGAGCCTCATGCGAAACAACTACCTCTTTACCTCCGAGTCCGTCACCGAGGGGCATCCGGACAAGATCGCCGACCAGATCTCGGACGGCATCCTGGACGCCATCATCGCGCAGGACAAGCACTGCCGCGTGGCCTGCGAGACCATCCTCACGACGGGCATCGCGTTCGTCGCCGGCGAGATCTCCACCAAGGCCTACGTCGAGATTCCCGACATCATCCGGGACGTCATCAAGGACGTCGGCTACACGGACGCCTCCTGGGGCTTCGACTACCACACCTGCTCGGTGTTGACCTCCATCCACCAGCAGTCCGGCGACATCGCCATGGGCGTGGACACCGGCGGCGCCGGCGACCAGGGCCTCATGTTCGGCTACGCCACGAACGAGACCGCCGAGCTCATGCCCATGCCCATCGTGCTCGCCCACCGGCTCACCCGCCGGCTGGCCGAGGTCCGCAAGAAGGGGATCCTGCCCTGGGTGCGCCCGGACGGCAAGTCCCAGGTGACGGTGGAGTACCGCAACGGCAAGCCGGTCCGGATCGACACGATCGTCGTCTCCTCCCAGCACAGCCCGGACGTCACCAGCAAGAAGATCGAGCGGGACATCATCGAGCAGGTCATCAAGCCGGTCATGCCCAAGGATATCTTCGACCCGGTGAGCACGAAGTACTACATCAACCCCACGGGCCGGTTCGTCACGGGCGGCCCGATGGGCGACACCGGGCTGACCGGACGCAAGATCATCGTGGACACCTACGGCGGCCACGGCAGCCACGGCGGCGGCGCCTTCTCCGGCAAGGACCCGAGCAAGGTGGACCGCTCCGCCTCCTACATGGCCCGCTACATCGCCAAGAACCTCGTCGCGGCCGGCCTCTGCGACAAGTGCGAGGTCCAGCTCGCCTACGCGATCGGCGTGCCGGACCCCGTCTCCATCCTCGTGGACACCAAGAACACCGAGAAGGTCAACGTCGACATCCTCGACAAGCTCGTGCGGAAGCACTTCCCGATGACCCCGCGCGGGATCATCGAGCACCTGAAGCTGCGCCGCCCCATCTACAAGAAGACCGCGGCCTACGGCCACTTCGGCCGCTCCGAGCCGGAGTTCACCTGGGAGCGGACCGACAAGGCGAAGGTCCTGCGCAAGGACGCCGGCAAGTAACCGGCCGATCTCCGATCACCGACAGGGGGGACGGGCCGGCGGTCCGCCCCCCCTGTTCCTGAACAGCAACCGCCACCACCGATCACCGATCCCCGGAGGCACGCGTGGACTACGACGTGAAAGACATCGCCCTGGCCGGCCAGGGCAAGCTCAAGATCGAATGGGCCGAGATGAGCATGCCGGTGCTGCGCCTGATCAAGAAGCGCTTCAAGAAGGAGCGGCCGCTGGCCGGCGTCCGCGTGACCGCCTGCCTGCACGTCACGACCGAGACGGCCAACCTGATGAAGACGCTCCAGGCCGGCGGCGCCGAGGTGCGGCTCTGCGCGTCCAACCCCCTGAGCACCCAGGACGACGTGGCCGCCTCGCTCGTCCAGCACGACGGCATCGCCGTCTTCGCCGTCAAGGGCGAGGACAACAAGACCTACTACCGCCACATCGAGCAGGCGATCGCGCACCAGCCGCAGGTCACGATGGACGACGGCGCGGACGTGGTCTCCACGATCCACTCGAAGCGCAAGGACCTGCTCAAGCACGTCATCGGCGGCACCGAGGAGACGACGACCGGCGTGATCCGGCTGCGGAGCATGGCCGACCGCGGCGTGCTCAAGTTCCCGGTCATCTCCGTGAACGACGCCGACACCAAGCACCTCTTCGACAACCGCTACGGCACGGGCCAGTCCACGCTGGACGGCATCATCCGCGGCACGAACCGGCTGGTCTGCGGCTCGACCGTCGTCGTGGCCGGGTACGGCTGGTGTGGCCGCGGGGTCGCCATGCGGGCGAAGGGGCTCGGCGCCGACGTGATCGTCACCGAGGTGGACCCGGTCAAGGCGATCGAGGCCGTGATGGACGGCTTCCGCGTGATGCCCATGGAGGAGGCGGCGCCGGTGGGCGACTTCTTCGTGACGGTGACCGGCAACCTGAAGGTCATCCGCGGGGAGCACTTCGCCGCGATGAAGGACGGCGCGATCGTGTCGAACTCCGGCCACTTCAACGTGGAGCTGGACATCCCGGCGCTGGAGAAGCTGAGCCGGAAGCGGCGCACGGTCCGGCCGGGCGTCGAGGAGTTCACGCTGCGCAACGGCAACCGCGTCTGCCTGCTGGGCGAGGGGCGGCTGGTGAACCTGGCGCTGGCGGAAGGCCACCCCTCGAGCGTGATGGACATGAGCTTCGCCAACCAGGCGCTGGGCGCGGAGTACCTCGTCAAGCACTACAAGAAGCTCGAGAAGAAGGTCTACCCCGTGCCGCCGGCGATCGACAAGGAGATCGCGCGGCTGAAGCTGGCCGGCATGGGCGTGCGGATCGACAAGCTGACGAAGGAGCAGGCGAAGTACCTGGCTTCCTGGGAGATGGGGACGTAAGGAAACCGAGCCAGCGAGGGCCGGCGCGACCCACCGGGCGGCGCCGGCCCTCGCCGCCCCGCTCCCGCCGGCCGCTTGCCGGAGGCGGGTCCAGCCCTCACGGCGTCGGAGCCTCGTCGAGCTTCACCGGGCGGAGAGCGCCACCCCCGCCTCGATGGCCAGCGCCAGCCGGTCCAGCTTCACCGGCTTCCCCATGACCTCCACGGCCCCCAGGTCCAAGACCGCCTTGAGGAGTCGGTCGTCTGGGCTGGCGGTCAACGCGATGACCCCGAGCCGGTACTGCCGAGCGCGGAGCGCCTGCAGCACCGCCAGCCCGTTCATGCCGGGCATGTGCATGTCCAAGACGATCACCTGCGGGAGCTCCTGCTCTACCAGGGCCAGCGCCTCGGGCCCGTTCGCCGCCGTGCGGACCCGGTAGCCCCGCCGGGTCAAGAACTGCGCGAGCAAGGTGCGGATCATGGCTTCGTCATCCACGACGAGGAGGGAGGTCGGGCGCGGAGCGTCGGCCACGCTCTCCGTGGCGCCCCGCTGGAGGGGCGGACCGGGGGCCGCCGGCCGCGGCAGGACCCGCGCCACGGCCCCGGCCAGGCCTTCCACGGACAGCCCTGTGCTCAAGCAATCCGTCACGCCGAGCGCCCGCGCCTGATCCTCCGGCGTCTCGGTCCCTCCGCCCGTCAGCAGGATCACGGCGGCCTGCGGCTCGCGTGCGCGGATCGCCTTGAGCACCTCGATCCCGTCGAGGTCCGGCAAGTGCCGGTCCAACAGCGTGACGTGTGGCCGGTGCTGCCGGAACCGCTCCAGCCCGTCGCGGCCGCTCGTCGCGACGATGACGTCATGCCCCTCTCGGCCGAGGGTCGCGCGGAGCCGATCGCCCGGCACCCGCTCCGCACCAATCACCAGAATCGTCGCCATCGTCATCCCTCGCGATGAACCGCCCCGGCGCCCGCCTCGCCGCGCGCCCGCCGCACGGCGCCAGGCCGGCGACGTGCGGGCTCCGCCTCGTCCACGCCCCCGATCGCGGTCTTCGCTGCGGGCGGCCTCAGGCCCCCTCCCCGCCATCGGCGGTCAACCCGAGCGCCCGCCGCACGGCCTGCGCCAGGGCCTCCTGCGTGAAGGGCTTGGGCAACACGACGCCCCCGGAGTCGGCCCATCCGCGCGACGCGAGCGCCTCGCCCGGATAGCCCGAGAGATAGAGCACCTTCAGCGTGGGATCGCGGGCGAGCAGGCGCTGCGCCAGCTCCGGGCCGCTCATGCCGGGCATGACCACGTCCGTCACGAGGAGCGTCAGCTCGCCCGCGTGCCGGGCGGCCAGCGCCAGCGCGGCCGGCCCGGACTCGGCCTCCAGCACCCGGTAGCCCAGATGGGTCAACATCCCCACGATCAGCCGACGCACCTGGGGCTCATCCTCGACCACGAGGAGGGTGGCGTCGCCGCCGGCCGCCCCGCCCGCGCGCGCCGGCGGCGCGGGTTCCTCCCCCGCCTCCACGCAGGGGAACTCGATGGTAAAGCAGGTGCCCCGCCCCGGTTCGCTGGCGACCGTGATGACGCCGCCGGCTTGCGTGACGATGCCGTACACCGTGGCCAGCCCGAGCCCCGTCCCCTTCCCCTGTTCCTTGGTCGTGAAAAACGGCTCGAAGATGCGGGCTTGCGTCTCTGCATCCATGCCGCAGCCCGTGTCGGACACCGTCATCCGGACCGCGCGGCGGGCGGGCCGGCCGGGCTGCGGGCCGGCGGGCTCCTGGCCCGGCCCCGGGAGCGCCTCCGGCGCCCCCTCGACGAGGCGCGTCTCCACCCGCAGCGCGCCGCCGCGGGGCATGGCGTCCCGCGCGTTGACGGCCAGGTTCATGATCACCTGATCGAGCCGGGCCGGATCGATCCAAATCACGGCCCGCTCGGTCGCCAGCGCGAGCGTCACGACCACGTCCTCGCCGAGGATCCGGGCAAGCATCGGCTGGACCTTGAGGAGGGCGGCATGGAGGTCCACCCGTTGCGGCCGGACGGCTTGCTTCCGGCTGAACGCCAGCAACTGGCCGGTGAGGGCGGCGGCCCGCTCGCCGGCTTGCGCGATCTGCTCGATCGGCCCGCGCAGCGGGGAATCCTGCTCCAGGCTCTCCCGGAGCAGGTCGCAATAGCCGTTGATGACCGTCAGCAGGTTGTTGAAGTCATGGGCGATGCCGCCGGCCAGCCGGCCGACGGCCTCCATCTTCTGCGCCTGGTGCAGTTGGCCTTCCAAGTGCGCCTGCCGTTCCTCCGCCCGCTTGCGCTCCGTGATGTCCTCGATGACGAGGATGAGCGCTGCTGCTGCTGCTGCTGCTGCTGCTGCTGCTGGATTGATGCCCGTCGCGTGGATCCTCAAGACCCGCGGCTCGCCGGCCGGCGACCTCCAGGCCTGCTCCCAGACCGCCGCCGCGCCCGGCCCCGGGCGCGGCAGCCCGCAGGCCAGCACTGTCTCCAGGGGCAGGCCGATCAGCTCCCCCTCGCTCCGCCCAGTCAGCTCGCAGAACGACCGGTTGACGAACCGGACCGTCCAGTCCTGATCCAGCCGGACGATCGAGAGGGGGAGCGCATCGACCGTGGAGCGGTAGAGCGCCTCGGAGACCAGGAGGCGGGTTAAGACAGAGCCGCGCTCGACGGCCACGCCGACCTGCGCGGCCAGGCTGCTCATCACCTGCTCGTCGAGGTCAGAGAATTCTTCGGCCCCCTGCTTCTCGGTGAGGTAGAACCGGCCGAAGACCCGGCCGCGGACGCGGATCGCGACGCCTAAGAACGAGCGCATGGCGGGATGGTGGGGCGGAAAGCCGGTGAAGGCGGGATGGCGCGTCAGGTCCTTGAGCCGCAGCACGTCCGGCTCCTGGTCGAGAAACCCCAGCAGCCCTCGTCCGGTCGGAGACGCGCCGATCCGCCGGCCGGTCTCCTCGTCCAGGCCGACGGGAAGAAAGCGGATCAGGTGCTTGCCGGCCTCATCGAAGAGGCCCACGGCGCCATAGCGCGCCCCGGTGACCGACACGGCCGTCTCGAGGGCCAGGCGCAGACACTCATCCACCTGGAACTCGGCGGCCGTCGCGTCAGGGGCCTCGTGCAGGGCGTGGCTCACGCGGGCCAGGCCCTTCAGCCGGAGCAGCTCCCGTCGCGCGTCGTCCCAGGCGGCCTGGATGCGGCCGGTGGTCCACAGGAGCAGGGCGAGGAGGGGGACATAGCCGGCCATCGCCAGGAGCGCCAGGGCGCCAAGGAGGCTCCGGATCGGCGCCAGCACCTCGTCCCGGTCGCGGCGCACCAGCACGCCCCAGCCGAGGCCCTCGAACTCGCCATAGCCCTGCGTCCTCGCGTAGCCGGTCACGACCGTGAGGTCCCGGCGAGCATGCCGTTCGAGCACGAACCCGGGCGCCTCGGCCTCGCGCAGCGCCCGCGCCGAGGGGAGATCCAATCGGAGGAGGTTCACCCGCCCGCCCTCCTCGCGCAGGAGGGAATCGGCGAGCACCTCGCCGTCGTCGCGCAGGATCTGCCACTCGAGATGCGCCGCCTCGGCCCGGTCGCCCAGGGACACGGCCAGCGATCGGACGAGCAGGTCCTCCAGCTCCGTGAGCGCCACCTCCGCCGCCACGACGCCGAGCGGGTCGCCGCCCGGCCCGCGGAGCGGCGCCGCGAAGGTGACGACCGGGGATGCCGGGGTGCTGACCGACGGCCCGACGCCCTCGACCTGGATCGCGCCGCTTGTGCGCACCGCCCGAAACCACGAGGTCCCGCTCCGGTCCATCCCCACCGTCCCGGGGTCGGTCGCCGCCACGATCCGGCCCGCCGCATCCGTGACGCCCAGCCAGCGGTAATAGAGATAGGTTTCCTTGATCATGTCGAGGTCCCGCGTCCACGCCTCCGGGCTGCGGGGCGCGGCGCTCAGCCTCCGGGCCAGGACCTGGATGTCGCCGTACCGCTCGAACAGCACCGCATCCAGGGCCGCCGCCGCGCTCGCCGCCAGCCGCGCCTGGTCCCTCCCCGCTCGGGCGAGGAGGTGCGATTCGAGATACCACAGGGCCCCGCCCCCGGCCGCGAGCGCGAGGGCGGTGATGGCCGCGATGAGCCAGCGGAGCCGCGCGTGGAGGGTCGCCGTCCGCTCGTCTGTCATCGGCGCGGCTCCTCGCCCCGGCGCGCCTGGACCGGGCCACGGAGGCGCGCGGGCAGGTGCTCGGGGAGGATCACGCGGCCGGCGCGCTGCGCCGCCAGCCGGACGACCCCCCGCAGCTCCCGCAGGTTCCCGGGCCAGTCGTAGGCCGCCAGCCGGGCCAGCGCCGGCGCGCTGAAGCCCCGCACGCGCGTGCCGCACTCCCGGTTGACGCCGTCGAGGAAATGCCAGCTCAGCGGGCCGACATCCTCCCGCCGCTCGCGTAACGGGGGGAGCGTCAGGGGGAAGCCGCCGCTCAGCCGGTCCAGGCGCGCGCCGGAAACCTCCTCCCCCGCCCGGGCGGGCCCCCTTGCCAGGGTCCGCGCAACCAGGAGACGGGCGCGGAGCGGCCGCGCCATGCTCTCGCCCAGCCGCTCGAGGGCGCGGCGCTCCACCGTCTGGACCAGGCGGTGGACCATCCACGCGGGCATGGACTCGCCCCCCCTCAGGAACAGGGTGCCCCCGGCCGCCCGCTCCAAAATCCCGGACAACCCCTGCGGGCATCGGGCGCAGAGGCCGGGCGCGGCCCCGAACAGTGCGAGCCCCAGGAGCTCGTCGGCCAGCGCCGCGCACTCCACGACGGCCAGCCCACCCTCCCGGAAGGGGCTCAGGCTATGGATGATTTCGGCCACGAGTCGCTTGCCGGTCCCCCGCTCCCCCTCGATGAGGATCGGCAGGTCATGGGGCGCGACCCGTCGAATGAGGGCCCGCACCGCCGCCATCGCGGGCGATACGCCGATCAGGTCCCGGATGTCCCGGCGCAGGGGGGGCGCCCACCGAATCCCCACCAGCTCAGGGCCGACGGACGACGGCAGGACCGGCTCCCTTCCGACTCGCGGATGTCCGACGCGCATGGCTACAGTCCGCTCGCCCCTTTAGCCTTGCTCCCATTCGGCCGATCACGCGACTCGGGCGTTCGGCTCGCGCGTGATCCGAGCAAAGGTTGCGCCATCCTCCTCGTCCCCTCGGCCTTCTTCCACCCCGATCGCCGAAGCACTGAATATCTCGTCGGAGTTCCGCCTCTGTCCGGAGCCCTCCGCCGTCGGATTGCCGAGAGCGCCTCCGGGGGAGCCCAGACCCTATGGTCGGATAGACCATGGTGGAAATTGAGACGGTGAACGTGACCGGAGGCTGGATCAGGGGCCGGGGGCGAGCGTCATCGCTCGGCGGGCGAGGGCCCGGGCGGCCGGGGAGCGTGCAGGCGGTGATAGCGGAGCCTGGTGTACAGCGTCTTGTAATCCACCCCGAGGCGCCGGGCGGCTTCCGCCTTGTTCCAACCGGTCGCCTCAAGCGTCCGGAGAAGGGCCGCCCGCTCGGCCTCATCAGCCGCCCGCCGCCGGAGCTGGCTGAGCGACTCGCCGCTTCGCCTCTCCGGGGGCAAGGGCCCGGCCGTCTTCCCCTGGAGCGTGCGGACCGCCTCCGGCAGGTGCGCCGGCTCCACGAGGCGGTCCGCCATGATGACGGCGGACCGGAGGCAGTTCTCCAGCTCGCGCACGTTGCCCGGCCAGGGGTACCGCTCCAACAGGGCCATGGCCTCGGGACTGATCCCGACGACCGACTTCTTGTACGCGCGCGAGGCGGTCAGCAGGGCGTAGCGAGCCAGGAGGGGGATATCGCCGACCCGCTCACGGAGCGGCGGGATCGTCAGGACGACGGTGTTGAGGCGGTGGTAGAGGTCCCGTCGAAAGGTTCCCTCCTCGATCATCCGTTCCACGTCGGCGTTCGTGGCGGAGAGGAGCCGGACGTCCACCGAGACCGGCTCACGCCCGCCCAACCGCTCCACCTTCATGGATTGCAGGGCCCGGAGCAGCTTCGGCTGGATCGAGAGCGGGATGTTCCCGATCTCGTCCAGCAGGAGGGTCCCGCCGCCGGCTTGCTCGATCTTGCCCGGCTTCGCCCGGACGGCGCCGGAGAAGGCCCCGCGCTCGTAGCCGAACAGCTCGCCCTCCACCAGGGTCTCCGGCAAGGCGCCGCAATCCACCGCGACGAACGGGCCCTTGCGGCGCGAGCCGAGCGCGTGGATGGCCCTGGCCACCAACTCCTTGCCCGTCCCGTTCTCGCCCTGGATCAGCACCGGCACATCGAAGGCCGCGACCTGCTTGATCCGTTCCACCAGCGCGGTCATCTGGGGGCTGGCCCCCACGAGGTCCTGCAGCGACACCGCCCCAGGGGGCTCGCGCGAGAGCTCGGCCACCTCCCGGGCCAATTCCTGGAGTCGAAGACAGTTGCGGATGGCGATGCCCAGCTTGGGCAACGCGATGGGCTTCATCACATAGTCGTACGCCCCGTGCAGCACGGCGCGGTGCGCGTCCTCCCTGGTCCCGTAGCCGGTCATGACGATCACGCGGTCGCGCCCCAACGCGGGCTGGATCCGCTCGCGCAGCAGCTCGATCCCGTCCGCGTCCGGCAGCCGCACGTCGAGCAGCACGAGGTCGGGGCGGTCGCGCCCGAGCACCTCCACCGCTTCCCCGGCGCAGGACGCCGTCAGCGGCACATACCGCTGCCTGGCCAGAAACTCTGCGAGCATGCTCCGCACCTGGGGATCATCGTCCACGACGAGGATGCGGGCTTCGGCCGTCGTCTCCTGTGTCACGCCGGCGTCCTCTCCCGCCCGATGTCCGGCAGCCGGATCAGGAACGTCGCCCCCTGTCCGACGGAACTCTGGCACGTCAGCGTCCCGCCCAACGCGGTGACGATCCGATGACTGACCCACAGCCCCAGCCCGGTCCCCCGGCCGACCGGCTTGGTCGAAAAGAACGGCTCGAAGATCCGAGGGAGGTGTTCCGGCGCAATACCCGGGCCGTCGTCCTGGATTCTGACTTCAATCCAGCTCCCTTCCGGAGGAGACTGGGAGACGGGAAGAGGGGGGAACGCGCCGGGTACGCAGGCGGTCGTGACTGTCAGGGTCCCCTGTCCATAGGCCTGCGCCATCGCCTGCCGCGCGTTGGTGAACAAATTCAGCAACACCTGGATGACCTCCTCCGGGTCCGCCAGCACAGCGGGAAGGTCGGGCTGGAGGTCGCGCCGCACCGCAATGCGGTGGATCGCGCAATCGTTGGCCACGAGCTCGAGCGCCCGCTCGACGATGGCGTTGACGGCGCAGGGCTCGCGCCGCTCCGGCATCGAACGGGCGGCGCCCAGAACACGCTGAATCACCCCTGTGGCCCGCTCGGCGGCCTCCTGGATCGCCGCGAGGTCCTCGGCCAGCGCCTCCCCCGGCTCCCCCGCCGCCACCTTCTCTTGCGCCAGCTCGGCTCGCCCACTGATCGCAAACAGCGGGTTATTCAACTCATGCGCCATACCCCCCAGCAAGGTCCCCAGCGCGGCGAGCTTCTCCGCCTGTCGAAGGTGCCGCTCCAGAGCCGCCTCCCGCTCGTGTCGGCCGTACCCGTCGTAGAGGGTGCTGGCCGCCTGCATCATAAGCTCCAGTTGCCGTTGTTCCTCCCCCCCGTAGCCGCCGGGCCGGTTGGCGATCCCGACCATGCCCACGACCTGCGTCCCCTTCAAGATGGGCACCCCCAGGAAACTCCGCAACCGCGGGTGCCCCGGCGGAACCCCGCCCCGGCGTGGGTCATGGTCGGGATCGTTCGCCAGCACCACTTGGCCCGTCGTGATCACCCGGCCGAACAGGTTCTCGAAGTCCCTGAACTCGAGGTAGCCGACTTCGTCACAGGTGCGGAGCGCCTTCTCGTAGAACGGCCGGTTGATCTCGCTGTCCCACACGATTCCTTCATGGGCTAAAATCCGGAGGACGGGCCCGGCCACGACGACACCGATGAACCCATACTCGCTGCCGGTCAAGCCGATGGCCGTCCGCAGCAATCTCGCGCTGGCGGCGCGCCAGTTCCCCGTCGAGACGAACATCGTCGCCGCCTCGGCGATTGCCTGGAGCTGTTCCGTCTTGTGCCGCAGCGCCGCTTCCGCCTCCTCGGCCTCCGTGATGTCTTCGATGATCAGGATCGAGTCGGCAGCGGCAGGAGGCAGACTCGTCACGGTCAGCCGCAACATACGCCGGGCAGACAGGGGCGAGGAGCAGGTCACTGCCCGTTCCATCACCCGCCCCTCCGCGTGGGACCGACGCAAGAGGGCCCCCACTCCCTCCACCGGAAGGACCGCCTCGATCGGCCGGCCGATCACCTCCGCGTCGGCGCGCTGGACCAACTCGCGGAACGCGGCGTTCGCGAAGCGGATCGAGCCCTCGTGATCCACCCCGACGAGGGCCGCCTCTCCCGCCTCCGATCGCTCGGGCCTGGGGGCGGGGGTCTTCACGCCGCCTCCTGCGCGGCGAGGAGCCCGCGGGGCACCGGGGCCGGCGAGCGCACGCAGCGGCGCTCCCCCGGCCCCGGCTCGTTGTCCGTGATCGGCCGGGCCGGGAGCGCCCGGCGGAGCGCCTCGACCGTGCGGAACGACCGCCGCGTCCACGCTCCCGGCGGACGTCGGACGGCTCCCGCGCGAGCCGGAGTCTTTCCTCCGGCGTCATCCATCCGGGCCTCCTCGATCTTCTGCTCGGCGAGCCATGGGGCGGGATTATACACAGGAACGCGGGCCCTGAGAAGAAGACCTTGACACGGGTCCCCGCGCTGGTGGCATAGTGCCGGGGTCATCGGAGGCGGTCCGTGGCGATGATCGCGACTCAGTGCTGCGTGGTCGGCGGCGGCCCGGCGGGGATGATGCTGGGGCTGCTCCTGGCGCGCGCCGGCGTGGAGGTCGTCGTCCTGGAGAAGCACGCGGACTTCCTCCGGGATTTCCGCGGCGACACGATCCATCCCTCCACGCTCGAGCTCATGCACGAGCTCGGGCTGTTGGACGACTTCCTGAAACTGCCGCACCAGCAGGTGTCGGAGCTCCGCGGGCAGATCGGCGACGTCGCCCTGCCCGTCGCCGACTTCACGCGCCTGCCGACCCGGTGCAAGTTCGTCGTCTTCATGCCCCAGTGGGACTTCCTGAACTTCCTGGCGGAGCGGGGCGCCCGTTACCCCACCTTCCACCTCCGGCAGCGGACGGAGGCGGTCGGGCTGATCGAGGAGGCCGAGCGCGTGGTCGGCGTCCGCGCGATCGCACCGGAGGGCGAGCTGGCGATCCGGGCCGACCTGGTGGTCGGCGCCGACGGCCGGCATTCCGTCGTGCGGGAGCGGGCCGGCCTGCGCGTCCAGGAACTCGGCGCGCCGATGGACGTGCTCTGGTTCCGCCTCTCCCGCTGCGCCGGCGACCCGGAGGCGACGATGGGGCGCTTCGACCTCGGGCGTATCTTCGTGCAAATCAACCGCGGCTCGCACTGGCAGTGCGGCTATGTCATCGCGAAGGGGTCGCTGGAGGACCTCCGGGGGCGCGGCATCGAGGCCTTCCGCGAGGCCGTGGCCAAGCTCGCCCCCTTCGCCGCCGACCGTGTGGGCGAGATCGGAGGGTGGGACGACGTGAAGCTGCTGACCGTCCGCGTGGACCGCCTGCTCCGGTGGTACCGGCCCGGGCTGCTGTGCATCGGCGACGCCGCCCATGCCATGTCCCCGGTCGGCGGCGTCGGCATCAACCTCGCCATCCAGGATGGGGTCGCCGCCGCCAACCTGCTCGCCGCGCCGCTGCGCGAGGGCCGGCTCACGACCGGCCATCTGCAGCGCGTCCAGCGACGCCGCCTCTTCCCGACGCGCGTGATCCAGGGGATGCAGGTGCTGGTCCAGCGGCGGGTCATCCAGCGGGTCCTGGGCGGCGCGCGCCGGCCGCAGCCGCCCCTGGCGGTCCGGCTGCTCGGCCGTTTTCCGCTTCTGCGCCGAATCCCCGCGCGGCTGATCGGCCTGGGCGTCCGCCCCGAGCATGTGCGGACCCCGGCGATCGCTCCCGACTCCGGCGCCTGATCGCGAGCCTCGATAGACAGCGGGGGGCGGCGGGCCCGGATCAGCGCCCTGCGCCGCGACGCGCGCGCCGCCTCCGGCCCCTCACCGGGACGACACCATCGGGAGCTCCCGGGGGCGCCCGGCCTCTCGGTCGATCCTGCGGCGTTCCTCCCTCGATTCCAGCAGCACCCGGGCGAGCACGTCGTCGGCGAGCTGCGTCAGGTTCGCCGCCTCCTCCTTCAGCGCGCCGTGCTCGACGGCGCGGGACAGCACTTCGGCCTTCGTCGCGCCCTTCTTCTGCCCCAGGAACGGCTTGATGATGAGGTAGACGACGTCGCGCACCGGCATGTACCGCAGGAACCGACGCAGGAGGCGGAACGTCTGCAGGGGATAGTGCAGCAGCTTGTGGAGAAACAGCCGCCTGAGCCCCGCGCGCCTCTCGTCGTTGATCACCTCGCCCGGGAGGCAGGTCGGGTCGATGGCCGAACACTTGAAATACTTGTACCAGTCGGCCCCTTCGCTGACCAGCCCCCGCCTGACGTACTCCTGCCACAGCGGCGTCCCGCGATAGACGCAGAGCCGGTTGAAGCCGAACGTATCGAGCGGGAGCGTGGACGCCAGGGCGAAGGTCGCCCGCATGTCCTCGACGGTCTCGTCCGGATTACCGACCGTGAAGAACCCGTGCACGATCTCGATGCCCGCCTGCTTGGCGTTCGTCACGGCCGTGGTCACCTCGGCCAGCGTCTGCTCCTTCTTCAGCCGATCCAGGACCTTCTGGCTCCCGCTCTCGATCCCGAACATGAGCGTGCGGCAGCGGGCCTTCGCCATGGCGGGGAACAGGTGCTGCGCGACCGAGTCCACCCGCCCCTCGCAGCCCCACTGGATGGTGACGCCGCGGTCCTGGATGCCGCGACAGATGGCCTCGATGCGCTTGGGCTGGAGGAGGAAGTGGTCGTCCACGAAATAGACGGAGCCGTAGCCCAGCGCCTGCAAGTGCTCGAACTCCGCCACGACGTGCTGCGGGCTGCGGGCGCGCCACTTCCCCTCGTTGAAGATCGGGATGTCGCAAAACACGCAGGGCCAGGGACAGCCGCGCGAGGTCTGCATCGTGGTGAACCGCTCCATGGAGAGCACCGCCGGCACGTCGAGCGGCATGGATTCGACGAAATCCAGCGGCAGGCTCTCGCGGTCGGGGAAGGGCCACTGATCGAGGTGGCGCTCCATGGGGCGGCCGGGGTTGTCCCGCACATGGCCGTCCTTCGCCCAGGTCAGCCCGCCGACGGTCCCGGGATCGTCCAGGCGCTCGACGAGGTCGAGGAGGAGCTGCTCGCCGTCTCCGCGGCAGACGAAGTCCACCTCCGGACATTGCCGCTTGACGAGCGGAGCGTTCAGGCTGGCGAAGACGCCGCCGAAGGCCAGCTTGACCTCGGGATCGCGGGCGCGGATCCGCCGCGCGAGGAGCTTCGCGTAGGGGTAGCTGGTGGTGCTCAGAAAGCTCAGGCCGACGAGGGCCGGGCGCCGACGTCGGATCTCCTCGACGATCGCCTCGTCCGGCGTGTCCGGATTGGCCTGGTCGAACATGACGCACTCGTGGCCCGCGCCCTTGAGCACGGCCGAGAGCGACATGATCCCGATGGGGGGAAACCCCATCACCCTGATCCGCCCGTTCTTGGCGCGGGTCTTGGCCGGCAGAGCGTAGAACTGCGGGTCGCGCACGTGGATCAGGAACACGCGCATCGGAACCTCCAGGCGCCACAGGGTTCGTCGAGCAGGGTGACGCGCGCGGGCCCCGGACGCCCGACGATCGGTCGTGCGCCGGGAGGCGTCCGCCGCGCCCCGGTCGTGATCTTGTCCGGACAGCTCGGCTCTTCGGCTTCGTCGGCTGGGGGGAGCGGGAGTCACCGCCATCCGATCCGTCGGGCGTCGCCCGCGGATCGGGGGAAGGGACGGGCTAGCGACGAGGGAAGCCTACCACGGGCGGGGGCAGCAGGGATAGGAAATACGGCGGCGGACGGTCCGGCGGCGCGTGGGGCGAGGGCGTCAGGATCCCCCGGGCCGGCTCAGGCGCCCAGGATGGACTTGACCGTGGCGCCGATCTCCGCCGGGTTCTTCACGACCCGCACGCCGGCCGCCTCGAGCGCCTTCATCTTCTCCGACGCCGTGCCCTTGCCGCCCGAGATGATCGCGCCGGCATGGCCCATGCGGCGGCCGGGCGGCGCAGTGATCCCGGCGATGAACCCGACGACCGGCTTACGGACGTTCTTCTTGATGAACTCGGCGGCCTTCTCCTCCGCGTCCCCGCCGATCTCGCCGATCATCACGACGGCCTTGGTCTCCGGGTCCTGCTCGAAGAGGGCGAGCACGTCCACGAAGTTGGTCCCGTTGACGGGATCGCCGCCGATGCCCACGCAGGTCGTCTCCCCGAGACCCAGGGTGGAGAGCTGGTGGACCGCCTCGTAGGTCAGGGTGCCGCTGCGGGAGACGACGCCCACGACGCCGCGCTTGTGGATGAAGCCGGGCATGATGCCGATCTTGCACTCGTCCACGGTGATGACGCCGGGACAGTTCGGGCCGATCAGCCGCACCTCGCGGCCGCGCAGCGCCCGCTTCACCCGCACCATGTCGTTGACGGGAATGCCCTCCGTGATGCAGACGATCAGGCGGACCCCGGCGTCGGCGGCTTCCAGGATCGCATCCGCCGCGAAGGGCGGCGGGACGAAGATCAGCGAGGTGTCGCACTGGGTCTTCTTCACCGCGTCCCGGACCGTGTTGAAGACCGGGATGCCCTCGACCTCCTGCCCGGCCTTGCCCGGCGTGACGCCGGCGACCACCCGCGTGCCGTAGGCCTTGCACTGGGTCGCGTGGAAGGAGCCTTCCTTGCCCGTGATCCCCTGCACCACCACCCGCGTCTGCTTATTGACCAGAATGCTCATGACCCTCGTTCCCGTTGTTAGCGACCCGCTTCTTCGTCCGTGAGTTCGGGGTGGAAGCCGCTGGCGCCGGATGCGTATCTTCCTTCAGCAACTCTAGCGGGTCCTGTCGTGGCGATCACCCCCGTCGTCCTCGCTCCACCCCTCCCCGTGGGGGGCGCTCCGGCGTTTGGCGTGGTACGGGCGCTGTGTGACCGTGCTGGTTGGGCAACCCATTGGCCCTTCGCCCCTTCCGCGGCGGGCGAGGGGGGACCCGCTCGCCACGCCACCCGCTCCCTCTTAGGCAGTTCCACGTTCCATGTAGTTTCGGATGAGGGCTAACTCCTGCCGAAACCAGCTCGCCAGTTCGCCGGTGATGTCCGGCGAACCGATCGGGTGGCCGTTGAACCGGCAGCGTTCGGTCAACACATCGACGTCTACCGTGCCCGGACCCAGTCTGGTGAGGGTCTTACCGCCACAGAACATCTGGCAGAGCCGGTCGGCCACGTTTTGAACGTCTCCGCGCACCGTCCTGCTTTCCTCTCCTCACCCGACCGCCTCCACCTTCCTCCGTTTTCGCCCCGTCATCGCCACGATCTTCTGCGCCGCTTCCCAGAGGTCGTCGGCCACGTCCACGGTCAGACCGGAGTCCTTCAGCAGCGCCCGCCCCTCCTCGGCGTTGGTCCCCTGCAGCCGGACCACGAGCGGCACCCGGAGGTTGACTTCCTTGGCCGCGTCGATCACGCCGTGGGCGATCCGCTCGCAGCGGACGATCCCGCCGAAGATGTTGATGAAGATGCCCTTCACGTTCCGGTCCCTGAGCAGGATGCGGAAGCCGGCGGCCACGGTCTCCTTGGTCGCCCCGCCGCCCACGTCCAGGAAGTTGGCCGGCTCGCTCCCCGCCAGCTTGATGACGTCCATCGTCGCCATGGCCAGGCCCGCGCCGTTGACCATGCAGCCGATGTTGCCGTCCAGCTTGACGTAGTTGAGGTTGTTCGCCGTGGCCTCGATCTCCAGCGGGTCCTCCTCGTGCAGGTCCCGCATCGCCTGGACGTCCGCGTGCTTGAACAGGCCGTTGTCGTCGAAGGACACCTTGCCGTCGAGCGCGACGAGCTTCTTGTCCGTCGTGACGACCAGCGGGTTGATCTCGACGAGCGCCGCGTTCTTGTCCATGAACAATCGGTACAGGTTGCCGAGCATCTGCACGAAGGGGTTGATGACGGCCGGCTCGATGGCATTCAGCCCGAGCGCGAAGGCGACGTTGCGGCCGTTGTAGCCCTGGAACCCGACGGCCGGGTCGATCGCCTCCTTGATGATCTTCTCCGGCGTGCGCGCGGCCACCTCCTCGATCTCCATGCCCCCCTCGGTGCTGGCGATGAAGACCGGCCAGCCGCTGTCGCGGTCCACGAGCAGGCTGAGGTACAGCTCCTTGGCGATCCCGGCGCCTTCCTCGATGAGGAGGCGGCGGACCTTGCGGCCCTTCGGGCCGGTCTGGTGCGTGACGAGCGTCTTGCCGAGCAGCTCCTTCGCCAGAAGCGGTACCTCGGCCTTGTTCTTCGTGATCTTCACGCCGCCGGCCTTGCCGCGCCCGCCCGCATGGATCTGCGCCTTCACCACGTACACGGGGCTGTTCAGCTTCGCGACCCACTTCTCCGCGGCGAGCGGCGTCCGGACCTCCCGACCCGTCGGCACCGGCACGCCGAACTGGGCGAACAAGGACTTGGCCTGGAATTCATGGATGTTCATGGTTCTCCTTCGATGGCGTGAAGCATGAGGAGAGCGGCTGTCGGGGCCCCCTACGCCTCACCCCTTACCCCTGACGCTATTCTTTCTTGGCATAGGCGGGGAACAGCATCGGCGAGACGACATCGGGGGTCACGTTGTGCTTCCTGGCTTCGTCCCGGAACTTCTTCACGTGGTCCAGCGTCAGCCTGCCCTGCGATCCCGACTTGGCCCGGGCCGCCGCCGTGAGCCCCGACCGCTTGCCGTACACCATCAGGTCCAGCAGCGAGTTGCCCATCAGTCGGTTGCGGCCGTGCAGCCCGCCGGACGCCTCGCCGGCCACGAAGAGGTTTTTGACGTCGGACTCCCCGTTCACGTCGATCTTCACGCCGCCGTTCTGGTAGTGCAGCGTCGGATAGATCAGCACCGGGTCCTTGGCGATGTCGATGCCGAACCGCTGATACTGGCGCACCATCGCGGGGAAATGCTTCTCCAGCGTGCCGGGCCCCTGCTCGACTTCGAGCAGCGGCGTGTCGAGCCACACGCCGACCCGGCCCGACATCGTGCGGATGCCGCGGCCCTCCTCGCACTCGCGGATGATCGAGGACGAGACGACGTCGCGCGTGTCCAGCTCGTTGACGAACCGCTCGCCCCTGGCGTTGACCAGGTGCCCGCCCTCGGAGCGGATGCCCTCGGTGACCAGCGCGCCGATCAACTGCTCGGGATAGACCGCCCCCGAGGGGTGGTACTGGAAGGTGTCCACGTGCATGAGCCTCGCGCCCATGCGATAGGCCATCGCCAGGCCGTCGCCCGTCGCGCCGAAATGGTTGCTGGTCGGGAACCCCTGGATGTGGAGCCGGCCGATGCCGCCGGTGGCGAGGATCACGGCCTTGGCCGCGACGACGACGAACCGCTTGTTGTCCAGGTCGCGCAGCACCGCCCCGGTGCACGCGCCGTGGCCGTCGCTCAGCAGCTCGACCGCGGCGGAGAACTCCAGCAACTGGACCTTCTGGTTGAGCACCTCGTCCTTGAGCACCCGCATGATCTCCAGCCCGGTGTAGTCCGACGCCGTCAGCAGCCGCGGCTTGGAGCTGCCGCCGCCCTTCTTGACGTGCAGGTTGCCGTCCGGGTCCCGATCGAAGAGCACGCCCAGCTCCAGCAGCCACTTGGCGATGGACGGCCCCTCCTCGACCATCACCTTGAGGAGCTGATGGTCGTTCTTCATGTGGCCGCCCTTGAGGGTGTCGAGGAAGTGCGTGATCGGCGAGTCCTCGTGCGTCACCGCGATCTGCATGCCGCCCTGCGCCATGACGGTGTTGGAGTCGCCCAGCCGCAGCTTGGTGGCCAGGATGACCTTGGCGCCCTGCGCATGGGCGTGGAGCGCGGCCGCGCAGCCGGCCCCCCCGCCGCCCACCACCAGCACGTCGCAAGCGTGGTGGGGCGTCAGGTCCAGGTCCGGCGGCACGGGACTGTCGCCTTCCAGCAGCGCCGCCAGCTCCCGGACGGTCTTCTCGCCGGCGTTCGGGCCGAACCTGATCGGCCGGTAGGCGCTCTCGCGGTAATCGGGATGGTACTTCTTGATCAGCGTGTCGCGCTCGGCCGGCGCGTACTTGGGGAGCGTCTGCTTGCGGCGCGCGTCGCGGGTCCGGTGGACGATCTCTTGGAGTTTGTGAATGTCCATCAGATCACAGGGGGAAGGCGGGCAACCGTACGAGCGGCAAAACGCGCTCCTCGCGAGGCCGAGTTGTCACTCGCCGACGGGCTCATCGGTCTCTTCACTTGAGGTCGGCGCAGGCCTTCGCGAGCTCCTGCTCGTTCATCTTGAGGACGCGGTCCCACTCCTCCTTGTACCGACCATCGGCGATCTCCTTGATGCGGTGTTCCAGCCGCTCGGGCTTTTCCGTGAAATGCGCGCCCTGGGCGCGGCTGGCGTAGAGCGCGACGAGGTTGGGCGCGATGTCCGCGATGCAGACCGGCGCGCAGAGCCCGCACATGACGCAGTCCATGAACATCTCGGAGACGCTCTTGAAGTCGCCGAAGACCGCTTTCCACACGCCCTCCCGCACGTCGATCTTCTGCGGACAGGCCTCGGTGCAGGCGTTGCAATTGCGGCAGAGCGGGGCCTCCGGGTAGAGATTGAACAGGTCCTGCTTGGGATCCTTCAGCTCGCCGATGTTGTAGACGGCCTTGCGGGCCGGGAAGGGCGGCACCATCGAGAAGGACATGCCGTCCTGCACCGCCGTCTGGCAGGCCAAGCAGGTCTTCACTTTGGGGTCGTCCTTCGTCCGGTAGTAGGTCGCGCAGGCCCCGCAGAAGCCGCCCAGGCAGCCGATCCCACGGATGACCTCCTGCCCGGCGTACCAGAGGGCCTTGATGACGGTGATCCCCTCCGGCACCTCGTACCTCTTGCCGGCGATCTCCACCGCGACCATCCGCGGCCGGAGGACCTCCTCCTGATCGATGACGTTGTCCTTGTCGATGTCCGGCATGTGAGACGGCCTTCAGGGACGCACGAGGAGCGAGGGGACCATCATACTCCCCTCACTCCTCGTTTTTCATCCTCCCGCGGCCCGGTCGGGTCAGGCGATCGCCCCCACGATCGCGTTCAACGTCGGGCTGGGCCGCATCGCCTTCGACGCCTTCTCGTCGTCGGGATGGTAGTACCCGCCCAGGTCCACCGGCTTACCCTGGGCGGCGAGCAGCTCGGCGTTGATCTTGGCCTCGTTCTCCTCGAACTGCTTGGCCACCTTGGCGAATTTCGCCGCCAGGGCCGGGTCCTCGGTCTGCTCGGCCAGCGCCTGCGCCCAGTACATGGCCAGGTAGAAATGGCTGCCGCGGTTGTCGATCTCGCCCACCTTGCGGGCGGGGGACTTGTTGCTCTCCAGGAACTTCGCGTTGGCCTTGTCCAGCGTGTCGGCCAGGATCTTCGCGGTCTTGTTGCCGGCCACCTTGGCCAGGTGCTCCAGGGAGGCGGCCAGCGCCAGGAACTCGCCCAGCGAGTCCCAGCGCAGATAGCCCTCCTCCTGGAACTGCTGCACGTGCTTGGGCGCCGAGCCGCCGGCGCCGGTCTCGAACAGGCCGCCGCCGTTCAGCAGGGGCACGATCGAGAGCATCTTCGCGCTGGTGCCGATTTCCAGGATCGGGAACAGGTCCGTGAGGTAATCACGGAGCACGTTCCCGGTGACGGAGATCGTGTCCTTCCCTTCCTTCATCCGCTGCAGGGAGAACCGCATCGCCTCCGCCGGGGGCATGATCCGGATGTCGAGGCCCGTCGTGTCGTGGTTCTTCAGGTACCGCTCGACCTTCTTGATCAGCTCGGCGTCGTGTGCCCGGTTCTTGTTCAGCCAGAAGACCGCGGGCGCGCCCGTGGCCTTGGCGCGGTTGACGGCGAGCTTCACCCAATCCTGGATCGCGGCGTCCTTGACCTGGCACATGCGCCAGATATCGCCCGCCTCGACCCTGTGCTCCAGCAGCGTCCTGCCGGAGGCGTCCACCACGCGGATCGTGCCGTCGCCCGGCGCCTTGAAGGTCTTGTCGTGCGAGCCGTACTCCTCGGCCGCCTGCGCCATGAGGCCGACGTTGGGCACGCTGCCCATGGTCCTGGGGTCGAAGGCGCCGTGCTGCTTGCAGAACTGGATCATCTCCTGGTAGATCGGCGCGTAACTGCCGTCGGGGATGACGCACTTGGTGTCCTGCAGCTTCCCGTCCGGCCCCCACATCTTGCCGGAGTCGCGGATGACCGGCGGCATGGAGGCGTCGATGATCACGTCACTGGGGACGTGCAGGTTGGTGATTCCCTTGTCGGAGTTGACCATCGCCAGCGGCGGCCGCTTCTGGTACACGGCCTGGATGTCCGCCTCGATGGCCTTGCGCTGGTCGTCCGGCAGCGCCTTGATCTTCTCGTAGAGGTCGCCCAGCCCGTTGTCCGGGTCCACCCCCAGCTTCTTGAACGTGTCCTTGTGCTTCTCGAAGACGTCCTTGAAGTAGACCGAGACGACGTGGCCGAAGATCTTCGGGTCGGAGACCTTCATCATCGTCGCCTTGAGGTGCACGGAAAACAGGACGCCCTGTCGTTTGGCGTCCTCGATCTGCTCCTCGATGAACTCGCGCAGCGCGCGGGCGCTCATGAAGGTGGCGTCGATGACCTCGCCGGCCTGCAGCGCGACCTTGGGCTTGAGGACCGTCGTCGTGCCGTCCCGGCCGACGAACTCGATACGCGCCTCGGTCGCCTCGGCGACCGTCATGGACTGCTCGTTGGAACGGAAATCCCCCCTCGCCATGTGGGCGACGTGGGTCTTGGAGTCCGGGGTCCACGCCCCCATCTTGTGCGGGTGCTTCCTCGCGTGCTGCTTCACGGAGAGCGGCGCCCGGCGGTCCGAGTTGCCCTCGCGCAGCACGGGGTTGACGGCGCTGCCCTTCACCCTGTCGTACCGCGCCTTGATCTCCCGTTCCTTGTCGTCCTTCGGATTCTCGGGGTAGTCGGGGATCCGGTAGCCCTGGCTCTGCAGCTCCTTGATGGCCGCCTTGAGCTGCGGCACCGAGGCGCTGATGTTGGGCAGCTTGATGATGTTGGCTTCCGGCGTCTTGGCGAGCTCGCCCAGCTCGGCCAGCGCGTCCGGCTGCTTCTGTTCCGGCGTCAGGTATTCCGGAAACACCGCCAGGATGCGGCCCGCGAGCGAGATGTCCCGCAGCTCGACGGTCACGCCGGCCGCCTTGGTGAAGGCGTTGATGATCGGCAGGAACGAATAGGTCGCCAGCATCGGGGCTTCGTCGGTTTTCGTATAGATGATCTTGGAGGCTGTGGTCGTCATGGCTTATCCTCTTCCATCGCTTGGTGTTAGTTCAGCGCGTTCAGCGCCGAGCCCGCCTTGAACCACGCAATCTGCTGCTGCGTCATGCTGTGGTTCGCCTGGATGGTGAGCGCGTGGCCATCCGCCTTGTGGATCGTCACCGACACCGGCTTGCCCGGAGCCAATGCGCTTAGCCCGGTCACACTGATGCGGTCTTGCTGCTCGATCTTCTCGTAATCCTTCGGGTCAGCGAAGGTCAACGCCAAGATCCCCTGTTTCTTGAGGTTGGTCTCATGGATGCGCGCGAAGCTCTTGACCAGCACCACCTTCACGTTCAGGAACCGCGGGGACATGGCCGCGTGCTCGCGGCTGCTCCCCTCGCCGTAGTTCTCGTCGCCGACCACCACCGAGCCGATGCCCTGCGCCTTGTAGGCACGGGCGATCTGGGCGATGGGCAGGCCCGTCTCGCCGGTGAGCACGTTGGTGCCCTTGCCGAGCTCGGGGTGGAACGCGTTGGTGGCGCCCAGGAACATGTTGTCGCTGATCTTGTCGAGGTGGCCGCGGTACTTGAGCCAGGGACCGGCCGGGGAGATGTGGTCGGTCGTGGTCTTGCCCTTGGTCTTGATCAGGATCGGCAGCTTCTCGAAGTCCCGGCCGTCCCACCGCGGGAAGGGCTGGAGCACCTGGAGCCGCTCGCTGGTCGGCGGAATGTCCACCGTCAGGCCCTCGCCGTCCTCGGCGGGGGGCACGAACCCCTCCTCGCCCTTGGCGAAGCCCTTGGCCGGCAGCTCCTCCCCCTGCGGCGGCTCGAACTTGAACTCCTTGCCGTCCGCCCCCGTGAGCGTCATCGTCACCGGGTCGAAGGTCAGGTCGCCGGCGAAGGCGTAGGCGGTGACGATCTCCGGGCTGGCGAGGAAGGAGAGCGTCTCGTTGACGCCGTCGTTGCGCCCGGGGAAGTTGCGGTTGAAGGAGCTGACGATGGAGTCCGCCCGGCCCTTCACCGCGTCGGCCCGCTTCCACTGGCCGATGCAGGGACCGCAGGAGTTGGACAGGACCGTGGCCCCCATCCGCTCGAAGGCCTCCATGAACCCGTCCCGCTTCATCGTGTGGTAGATCCGCTCCGAGCCGGGCGACACGAGGAACGCGGTCCTGGCCTTGAGCCCCGCCTTCAGCCCCTGCCGGGCGATGTGGGCCGACCGGCTGATGTCCTCGTAGGAGGAGTTGGTGCAGCTCCCGATCAGCGCCGCCTTGAGCTCGACCGGGTAGCCCTTCTCCTTGGCCTCGGCCGCCATCTTGGAGATGGGCCGGGCCAGGTCCGGCGTGTGCGGCCCGACGACGTGGGGCTCGAGCCGGGAGAGGTCGATCTCCACGACCTGGTCGTAGTACCGCTCCGGAGCCTGGAGCACCTCGGGGTCGGCCGTGAGCAGCGCCCGGTTCGCCAGGGCGAGCTGCGCGATCTCGGCCCGGTCCGTGATCCTGAGGTAGTCCACCATCTTCTGATCGAACTGGAAGACGGAGGTCGTCGCGCCGAGCTCCGCGCCCATGTTCGTGATCGTGCCCTTGCCCGTGGCGCTGATCGTCTCGGCGCCGGGGCCGAAGTATTCCAGGATCTTGTTCGTGCCGCCCTTCACGGTGAGCAGCCCGCAGAGGTAGAGGATCACGTCCTTGGGCGAGGCCCAGCCGCTCAGCTTGCCGGTCAGCTTGACGCCGATCAGCTTCGGATGCAGCACCTCCCAGGGCAGGCCGGCCATCACCTCGCCCGCGTCGGCCCCGCCGACGCCGATGGCGAGCATCCCCAGCCCGCCGCCGTTGGGCGTGTGCGAGTCGGTGCCGATGATCAGCCCGCCGGGGAAGGCGTAGTTCTCGAGCACCACCTGGTGGATGATGCCCGCGCCCGGTTTCCAGAACCCGATCCCGTACTTCTTCGCCGCGGAGGCCAGGAAGTTGTACACCTCCCGGTTCTCGTCCATCGCGCGCAGCAGGTCCTTCTCCGAGCCCATCTCCGCGCGGATGAGGTGGTCGCAGTGGATCGTGCTGGGGACGGCCACCTTCTTCTTGCCCGCCTGCATGAACTGCAGGATGGCCATCTGGGCCGTCGCGTCCTGCATCGCGACCCGGTCGGGGCGGAGGGCCAGCATGGCCTTGCCCCGCTCCCAGATCTGGCTGTCGAAGTCGTCGGCGTGGGCGACCAGGATCTTCTCGGCCAGCGTCAGCGGGCGACCGAACTTCTTCCGGGCCTTCTCGACGACCCCGGGCATCCTGGCGTAGAGCGCTTTGACCATTTCCACGGACATGGTATTCCCCCTCACAGGGTTCTCAGCTCGAATCCGAGAACCGAAGACCGATCGCCGATGACTAGGTCAGAGGCGGGACCTCCCGCCGTTTCGGGGCAGCGTAGTTCACGAGATAGTCGAACAGCCGGATCAGGCGGCTCTCCTGGCGCTTCTGGTCCACCCAGTGGCCGATCAAGCCGATCGTCCGCGAGAGGATGAAGAACCCGTTGAGGCTGTCCACCGGGAACCCGAGGTCCACCAGCACCGCGGCCATCGTCCCGTCCACGTTCAGGATCAGGTTCTCCTTCTTGGCCGAGGTCACCTTCTCGACCTCCAGCGCGAAGTCGAGGCACGGCGTCTTGATGCCCAGGCTCTTGACGTACCCGACGAGCTCCTTCACCCGCTTGTCGGGGTTGCGGACGCTCTTGACCCGGTGGCCGATGCCCGGCACCGGCCCCACTTCCTTCTTCATGAAGGCCAGGAACTGATCCACCGTCATCTTGTTGTCCACCGCGTGCTTGAACCAGCGGCCCGCGTCGGTGACCGCGCCGCCGAACCGCGGCCCGATCATGATCAGGCCCGCCGCCACCGCCTGGGACATGCCGATGCCGGCGCAGGCGGCGATGATCGTCGCAAGCGCGCCGCTCACGCAGGGGCCGTGGTCGGCGGAGAGCATGATGATGCGCTTGATGATCTCGGCCTCCTGCCGGGAGATGAGCCGCTTGTCCCAGAGCAGGCCGATGACGTGGGGGATCTCGTAGCCCTTGTTGATGAGCTCGGAGGCGGGGTAGCCGTCGTAGCAGGGCTCGTCGCCGCGGTCGTCGCTGATCGTCGTCTTGATGAGCGGGGCGACCGTGACCTCCCCCGCCTTCATGCCCTCCTCGACGGTCTTGGGCAGCTTCGGCAGGTCCTCCGGCCGCAGGTCGGGGATCGGCACGACCCGGCCGCTCTTCACCAGCTCCTCATAGGTCGCCCGGATCGCCGGGCCCAGCGCGCCGAACGTCTCCGGCACGAGCGCCCCGGCCTTCCTGAGCGCGTCGGACTTGGCGCGGGCCGAGCCCTCGCCCTTCGCGCCCTCCTTGGCGCCGGCGTGGCCGAACTTCATCCCCTTGGGCAGGCTCTCTTGGCAGAAGCCCGAGACGACCGCGAGCAGCTTGATGCGCCGTTTCTTCGCCCCGTACCACTCGGCCGCGCGCTCCTCCAGGTCGCCGCCCATCTCCCCGACGATCACGACCGCCTTGGTCTGGGGGTCCTGCTCGAACATCTCCAGGTAGCTCACGTAGTCCGTGCCGGGGTAGGCGTCGCCCCCGATGCCGATCGCCGTCGTGATGCCGTCGGCGAACTGCGAGCAGATCCAGATGATCTCGTTGGACAGGCCGCCCGACTTGGTGATGACGCCGAAGGAGCCCTCGCGGTAGAGCTTGCACGCGACGAGGTTGTCGAAGGCGCCGCCGATGACGCCCAGCCGGCAGGAGCCCGCGGAAATGATGCCGATGGACGAGGGCCCGTTGAACACCTTGCCCAGCTTGCGCGCGTGGGCGCCGAGCAGCTTCGCGTCCTTCTCCGGCACGCCCTCGGTGATCATGGACACGAGCTGGATCTTGGGGTCGTTCAGCGCCTCCATGCCCCCGGCGAAGGCCCGGTCCGCGCCGATGTACACGAGGCTCGTGTTGATCTGCGGATGGTTGGCCGTGGCCTCGGCGACGCTCTTGTACACCGGGATCGTGAGCAGCCCGCTCCCGTAGGGCACCTCGTTCGTCTTGCCCGCGTCGGGCGGATAGACGAAGGCCTCCACGTTCAGCGGCCGCTTGATCATGTAGCAGAACTCCGCCATGCGCCGCGCGGCGTTCAGCCCGGCCGCCCCACCCTGGATGACGACCCGCGTATCCTTGTTCGCGAGAATGCTCATCGGACTCCCCTTCGAAGAAGGCGGTGATGGTAGAGGTTGCACGAGCGGCGGCGTCAGGGGGCCGCCCCAATCCTTCGATCCCTCACTCCCTCAATCTTTCAATCACCCCATCGTCATTTCTTGTGCAGCGCCATGTCCACGATGTCGGTGAGCGGCGTATGGCGGTCGAAGACCTGGATGTCGAAGCCCTCGTCCTTGAGCGCCCGCATGGCCTCCAGGCCCTCCTTCTCGCGGGGTCCACCGCGGCGCACCCAGATCTTGACGCCGTCGAGCTTGCCCTGCGCCTTGGCCTTGCGGAAGCCGGCGATGATGCCGCCGAAGGTCTTCTTGACGTCCGTGAAATTGGCGATCGCGCCGCCGACGATGATGTTCTTGATGCCGGGCAGGGAGCAGACCTTCTCGGTCAAGACCTCCACGGCCCAGTCCGGAGGATCGCCGGAATACTCGGCGTAGTTCGCGAGCTTGCCGCCCAGCGCCACGACCGCGTCGGAATAGTAGACGCTCGCGCCACCGCCCGCCGGGAGCATGGCCGTGTCGCCGCCCGGAATCTCGATGAACTTGACGGACCCCTTGATCTTGGAGTCCACCGCCATGACCTCGAGCTCGTCCTTGGTATAGGCGCGGCCGAACTCGGCCGCGAAGGGGAAGGTCCAGTCGGGATGGCGGAACTTGGCGTCGCCGTCCAGGAGCGTCACCGCGTCCAGCGCGACCAGCTCGCCGTCGCCCTCGCGGGCCACCACCGGGTTCACCTCCAGGTATTGCGCGTCCTCGTTGTCGAAGCAGGTGAACAGCTTCTGCGCGAACGCCGCGACCCGCTCGGCGAGCGGCCCGCCGAACCCGGCGTCCTTCGCCAGCTTCACCAGGCCGTCGGCCGTCGGGGCGCCGCCGATCTCCACGCCCAGGCGCTTGACGCGCTCCCAGTTCGACTCCACCTCGACGCCGCCGCAGTTGGCGAGCAGGATCTCCGAGCCCTCGCGGGTGGACTTGACCGCCGCGTAGTACTCCTCCTTATGCGGCACCATCTCGGAGACGATCACCTGGGAGACCGTGATGCTCCCCACCTGTCGGCCGAGCATCTCCTTGGCCGCCGCGACCGCGCCCGCGAGGTCCAACCCCACCTTCACCAGCCCGAGCTTGAAGCGGGAGCCCAGCGCCTCGTGGGCCTTGACGACCAGCCTGGCCTGCTTCAGCCAGTCGTTGGCCGCGCCCAGCTTCGCCAGCTCGTCGGCCGAGGTCACCACGACGTAGTGGGGCACCGTGATGCCCCATTTCTTCATGAGCCCCATCCCGGGGCCTTCCAGCACCTTCGCCATGACCTGCCGCTCCTTACGTTTAAGAAACGGGTGAGTTTCCTGGTCGGAGAGCCGCCAAGCCTAGCGGAATCCCGCGGTTAACTCAATGTCCCTGATGGCCCAAACGGAGGGAACAAAAGCCCTACCCGGCGCGTCCGGATTCCTGGTGCGAAGGGACTGACTGTGCCGGTTCGGCCAGGGGGTAGTCTAAGGAGGGCGGCGCGGGCCGGTCAAGGAGAAAGTCGTCGGCGGGGCCGGCCGGCGGCGCCGGCCGCCCGCTTCCCGCGCACCCGGGCCGGCGCGGGCTTGAGCGTAATCCCGTACTGTTCTTCCAGGTCGTAGGGCTGGCCGTGGACCGTTCCGACGCCGTCGGCGATCGCCAGCTTCCTGGTCCGCACGTCCTCGACCCAGCGGGGATTCGCCGCCTCCGCGCGCCGGTTCGCGATGATCCGCAGGCGGGCCACCTCGAGCCGGTCGGGCCCTTCACCTGGATCGAGCCGGCCGAAGTCCTCCTCGATCTGCGCGCGGACCACCGGCCCGATCCCGCCGTTCTGGACCAGGATGTCGAAGAGCAGCGCCTGCGCCCGCTCCGACCGGACCCCGAACGTCCCCCGGAGCGCCGCCGCCCGCTCGGCCAGCGCGGCCGCCGCCTTGAGCTGGATCGCCCGGAACTCCTCCCGCCGCCCCAGGGCGCGGAGCAGTCCGCGCCAGGGCTCGGAGACCCGGAACCGGACCGGGTCCTGGACGGACCGGGCCCAGGCCAGTTGCTCCGCCCGCTCGGCCGCGAGCACCGCCCGCAGCGTGTCGCACCGGTCGCCGAAGACGGCCTCCATGACCGTGGGGTAGGTCCGGTCCATCGCCACGAGCAGGGGCTGAAGCGTGCCCTGCCCGAGGTTCCACTGCAGGGCCCCGAAGCTCAGCCCCTGGCCGTCGAAGTCGCCGCTCAGGCCGGCGAAGCAGTCGGGCGGGGCCTCGCCGGTCTCGAAGGAGCCGGTCAGCGCCAGGCAGCGAGAGTCCAGCGGCTCGGCCGCGATCGCCGGCGCCGGGACCGCCTCCCCGTCGAAGAGTCGGGCCCAGGTCCTGGGCCCGACGACCCCATCCGCTTCGAGTCGCTCTGCCCGCTGGAAGGCCCGGACCGCCGCCTCCGTGCCCCCACCGAACAGGCCGTCCACCGGCCCCGCATAGTGGCCGAGCGCGCGCAACCGCTCCTGGAGCCGTGCAACCTCCGGCCCCTTCGCCCCCAACCGATAGGCAGGCATGGCATCCCTCCGTCAATCGTCAGCCCCTCCCCCGCCATTGCACGTCTTCCCTGTTCCCTGTCCCGCTTCACCGTTCACGTTTCACCCTCGATGAACCTCGCATACCGCACGCTTCGCCGCGCCCCCTTCGCCTTCATCTTGACCGCCAGCCGCCGCGCCGCCAGCTTGTCGCCCTTCCGGCTGAAGGTCTCGTGCCGGCCGCTCTCGGGGTTGAAGAACCCGATGTAGCCGCCGGGGTTCACGCCGAACGACCGCAGCGTCGCGCCCTGGGAGGCGCGGCCGAGAAAATCGTTCCGCCCGCCCCGCTCCTCCCCGCCCGTGAAATAGAGGGGCAGGACGAAGTTCGACACGTCCACGCCGTCGATCTCGTAGGTCTCGGCCTGGACCGCGTCGCACATCTCGTACCAGTGGAAGACGTACCGGCCCGGCTTGGACGGATGCGGGCCCTGGACGAGGAGGTTCACCTCCGGATCACCGACCAGCTCCAGCGCCTCGTGCGAGAGGGTCACCGTCCAGCTCTCCCCCAGCGCCTTGGACATCTCGGTGAACACGAAGCCGAAGGGAATCCCGCGATGGTTGGCGTCGTGGTACCCGAGCGCGCCGTCCACGTCCGCCTTGTCCCAGAGGTAGAGCACCGCGTCGCCGCGCATGTCGGCGAGGGTCTGCTTCTCCGGCTTGGTCGTGCTCCTTCCCTCCAGCCGGAGCTCCGCGCCCAGGCTCCAGTAGGGCTCGAAGTCCTCGCGGATCTGCCGGTTGATCGCCCGGATCGCCTCGTGCACTTGCTCGTCCGCGAGCTTCCCGTTCGTATGGTTGATGACGGAGATGATCATGGTGTCCCCTCCCTGGTTGTCCCCGAGCGCGCCGTCCCCTACCACAGCCGGATCCCGGCGCTGCGCATGAGGCGGTTGAGCGCGGGATCGTCCTGCACGAAGTCCTTCACCAAGTTGTACTCCACGCCGACCATCCCCAGCTCGTCGACCCGGTACATCAGCCCGACGCCGCTGGGCAGGCCGGCGCCGAATTGCTGGCCCGGCTTCTCGAAGGGCGTGGGCGTGAGCTCGCCCGTGATCCCGCCGCCGAAGACGTAGAGGCTGGGGAGGTACACCCGCTGGCTGGTGAGGGTGTCATGGCGCCCGATCAAAGGTGTACTCGACCGGCTGACTCACCGCCTCCCGCTGCCACCGGAACACCGGCGCGTCCACCGGCTCCCCCGGCGCCGGGTCTTCGGGAGCCGGCCTGACGCCGTAGCCGACGCGGACGCGGATGCGGCATGGCCTGTGGGGTCGCTCGACCCGACGGGTGGCGTTCCAGATGCCGCTCAACGAGAGGGGCCAGCCCAGCAACAGGGCCCTCGGGAGCGAGCGACCCGCTGCCACCTCGACCACCGTGGGCGGGAAGTAGCCGAAGACCTGTACGCCCGGCCGCAGCGGCACGCGCGCCAGCCCGATCTCGATGTCCTCCCCCTCCTGCCTCCAGACGATCCAGTCGTCCGCCACGAGCCAGATCGGGCCGGCCAGACCGTTGACGACCTCGTAGGTCAGGATCGTCGCGACGCGGTCGTGCGCCTCGTCCAGCCCGACGATCACGACCCGCACGCGGTCTGCCGATTCGTCGCTCATGGAATCGTGTCGCTGATCTTGTCCGTCGTCCCGTTCGCCTTGTTGTCGGCCGCACGCCGCGCCCCAGAGCTTCGGACTGTCGGGCGAGGGTGCGGTGCCGACGACGCTCTGCCTCCTCCCCGCGCCATGCACGCCCCTCACGGCAGCTTGTTGTGGGCCAGGATGCCCCCGGCGAAGTAGGTGTGCGTCGGCTCGACCGAGAGATCGTAGACCGCGGGGCCGGCCGGCCGGGCGGTGATTCGGCGGACCTTGCGCGGGACGAGCCGCGCCGGCGCCCCGACCGGCGCAAACAGCTCGTCGCCCGGCCGAAGCGCCCCGGCCTCCATCCAGCCCTCCCGCCCGAGGCTGCTCACCCACAGGTGATGGTAGGCGGTCACCGAGATCGGCGGGCCCTCCTCCAGCTCGATGTCCAGGAACGGCTGCGACGGACGGGCGAAGACCCTCGCGACGGTCCCCTCCCTAACCTGTTCCGACTCCTCGTGCCAGGACAGGATCCGGTCACCGACCGCGACCTCGCCGATCGGTTTCCTCGTTCGATCCGCCAGGAGCACCGGCATATCGGCGGTGAAACAGTTGAACATCGGCGAGTCGAAGCCGCGCAGAGTGGTCGAGCCGCCGCCGCGCCCGATGTCCTCGCCGATCGCACCCCCGAGGGCCGACCCGCCGATTCCGCCCGCGATGCCGCCCGCCAGGCCGCACAGGAGCAGGGCGATGCCGCCGGTGGCGACCCCGAGCGCGACGCAGCCCGCGCCGGCCAGCGCCGCGCCCGCGAACCAGCCGGCCCAGCCGCCGGCCTCCTCGCCGATGACGCGGGGCAACTCCTCCTCCGTCGCCGTCTCAAGACGGTAGGCCGTGACGCCGATCCCCACCACGATCAGGGCGCGGCCGCCCCAGCGCAGGTAGCCGACCGAGCGCCCGAGCCCGCTCGTCGGATTCGGGCGGATGTTCGTCACGCGGCCACCCTGGCGGCCTGGCTCACGTTGCCGCGATGGCTGCGGAGGAGGTTCACGAGGTAGGCGCGTTCGAACTGGCCGATCGTCCTGCTCTTGGCGTCGCGGAACGACGGAGGCTCTTCCGCCCCCGCCGACTCCGCGCCGGGGAAGTCCAGGTCCTCTGGTTCGAGGACGCTGGCGCCGCGGAGCACCAGCGCCCGCTGGATGATGCCCTCAAGCTCCCGCACGTTGCCGGGCCAGGGGTAGGCCATCAGCTTGCGGAGGGCGGCGGGGGACAGGGTCACGCGCTCGCGGACGTCGGCCGACTGGTACCGCGAAAGGAAACACTCCACCAACTGCGGCAGGTCGTCCAGTCGCTCGCGCAGCGGCGGCACCTCCAGCGGAAGGACGTTGAGCCGGTAGTAGAGGTCCTCGCGGAACTGGCGGTCCTCGACCCGCCGGCGCAAATCCCGGTTCGTCGCGGCGAGGATCCGGACGTCGGCGACGAGGACTCGCGGGGAGCCCAGCGGGCGGTACTCCCGGTCCTGGAGGAACCTGAGCAGCTTGGCCTGCGCCGAGAGGCTCAACGTGTCGACCTCGTCGAGAAAGAGGGTGCCGCCCTCCGCTTCCGCCACGAGCCCCCGCTCCGAGGAGGAGGCGTCGGTGTAGGCCCCCCGGACATGGCCGAAGAGCTCGTTCTCGCAGAGATGATCGGGAAGCGCCCCGCAGTTCACGGGGATGAAGGGCTTGCCCAGCCTCGGGCTTTGATAGTGGATGGCGCGGGCGACCAGGTCCTTGCCCGTGCCGGTCTCGCCGGCGATCAGGACGGTGCCGTCGGAGCGGGCCAGCAGGGGGAGCTTGCGCAACATCCGGACGAACCGCTCGCTGCGGCCGACGAGCGGGCCGGCCCGGCGCTCGCCCGGCTCCTCTCCTCGGCACGGGCCGGCCGGCCCGTGCAACAACCGTCCGACCCTCGCCGCCAGTTCCCGCTCTTCGAAGGGACAGGACAAGAAATCGTCCATGCCGTTCATGAGCGACTCGAGCAGTTCGTGGGAGGACCGTCGCTGGTCGCAGAACAGGCCGACGATCGCCACGCCGGCCCAACGGCGGCGCCAGGCCCGCAGCATCCCCGGAATCGCGGTCGCGCGACTCGGCCGGAAGACGATGAGCTGAGGCTCCGGCAGGCTTTCCGCCTCCACGGCGGCGACGCTCGTGTGGCGCGTGACGGCTCCGGTCGGCACGACGTCCTGGATGAGGTCGGGAAGGCGGCGGCAGGGCGAGAGGGAGCAGGGGGTCTGGGCCAGGTCAACGATGAGCACGTGCGCCCGATGCACCGTACACCCCTCCCGCCGGAACCCTGCTTACCCGAGACGCAGAACCAGTGCCATCCCTTTTGTGGGGGGACGCGCCGCCTCGCCCTGCAAAATTCGCGCGCGGGAACGTCCGACAGGGGAGAGGAGGATGATGATCAGTAAAACCCGACGGTTACCCGGCCAGTCGCATCCGGACCTCCGGCTGCCGGTGTGCCCCTCGCCGTCAACGATCGGATAGGGGCGGTAAAAGTTGGATGGGGGAGAATCGTCAGGAGGCCGGGGCGAGGCCCAAGATCGCGCGCAGGCGATGCCAGGGCATCTGCTCGTAGGCGCGGGAGAAGCTCACCCGCCACACCGCCTCAAGGTTGCTGTAGAAGTCTCGATAGGGTCGCCCATCGCGGGAGTCTGGCGCGCGACCGCGCATCGTCAGCCGGGCCATGTCCTGAAAATCCTCGATGACGGCGATGCCCCCGTCCGGCCGCTCGAACCAGATGCCATTGGCCACGTCGAACACCCACCAGCCCCGGCTCGACCGAACGAAGGCGAGCACGAGTCCCACGCCCCGCCCCGGCGGCTTCGACCACTCCCAGCGTCCCTCGTTGCCCGTGTAGGTCGTGAGCGCGGTGAAGACCTCGGCCATCTGCCCCGCGTTGCCGTAGTGGCGCAGGACGATGTGGGAGATATGGTCGTCGATGAAGGGCAGCCCCTCGGGCTGGAGGCGGACCTGCGCCCTCGTCCACTCCAGCAGCCGCACCACCCGGCGCTCCGGGTCGGCCTCCCCGCCGGCCGCCTCCTCGGCCATGCGCCGGAACTCCGCATCCCGCACGAGAAACCGCGCGGCCTTCTCCCACAGCGGGAGGCGGTGCTCCTTGACGATCTCCCCGACCCCTTCGCGGCTCGTCACGGGAAGCTGGCCGATCAGGAGGACGGCTCCGATGACCGCGACGGCGCCGGTCAGGCACCCGGCCCGGAAGCGCTTCATCGCCCGCTCCTGCCCCGCGGCTGACAGGCCGGACAATAGAAGGAGCTGCGCTCGCCCGGCAGCCGGCGGATGGTCCGGCCGCACCGCACCGGACAGGGCCGGCCTTCGCGGTCGTAGACCAGGTGCTGCTCCTGGTAGCGCCCGCGGCTCCCGTCCGGCGCCAGGAAGTCCCGCACGCTGGAGCCTCCCGCGGCGATCGCCTCGCCGAGGACGGTCCGCATGGTGTCGTAGAGCCGCCGGATCGTCTCCGCGCGGAGGCTGGAGGCCCGGCGGTAGGGATGGAGGCGGGCGCGGTAGAGGATCTCGTTCGCGTAGATGTTCCCGATGCCGGCGAGGACCTGCTGGTGCATGAGCAGCGCCTTGAGCCGGCCGCGCCGCGCCCGTACCAGGTCCCGGAAGGCCGGCCAGGCGATGGTCAGGGGGTCGGCCCCGAACCGCCGCGCCAGGAATCGGTCGAGGCCCGGCCGATCCAGCAGATGGACCCGACCGAACCGCCGGGGGTTCCAGTACCGCGCCTCCGGCTCGCAGGCCCCTTCGAACGACAGGATGAGGTGGGTGTGCTTCTCGTAGGCCGCCGACGGGGCGCGGAACAGGAGCAGGCCGGTCATGCCGAGCTCGGCGACCAGGTAGCGCCGCTCCACGCCCCGCTCGAAGGCCAGGGCCACGCTCTTGCCGTGCCGGCTGACCTCCGCCAGCCTCGCGCCTCGGTACCAGTCCAGGCGGTCGAGCCCCTCCCGCACGATGTCGGACCGGCCCACCCAACAGTCCTTCAGCACCGCGCCGGACAGCCGCGCGCGGAGCTGGCGGGCGACGACCTCGGCCTCGGGCAGCTCAGGCACGGCCCCGCCCTCCGCCGGACCAGCGGACCGGTCGGACACAGGGACACCCCGTCGGCGCGGGCGGAAGCATGGCGCGGGCGGAAACGCAGGCGGAAGATGTCCGAAAGAGAAGGAGGGGCTCGTCAGGCGTTCTGGCCGTGCGCGCGGCCCGGCATCGTCCCATGGCCCTGCCTCATCTGCTGGACCTTGGCGATCGTCTGCTCCAGGTTCGGGAGCGGCGTCGCGCCGGGACGTCTGGCTTTCAGGAGTTGGCACGCCTCGTCGTACTTCATCCCCTTGACGCACACCAGGTAGGCGATGACCATGGACACCGACCGTCCCATCCCGGCCCGACAGCACACCATCATGCGGCTCGTCGGGGGCTGCTGCTCCATCCAGTCCACCGCCCGCTTCACGTCGTTCGGCGCCGCTTCCCCGAACTCCTTGAGGGGGATGAACTCATAGGCGACGCCCTTGGGTGCCTTGATGGTGAACTCCTGCGCGACGAAGAGCACGGCGTTCACGTAGGGCGGCGGCTTCTGCGCGTCGTCCACGTTGCCGACCATGAGGGATTCGGTCACGAAATGCATGCGGGGATTATACCCAATCGCCGGGCCGACGGTCACTAGCTTTCTCGAAGGGGGTTCTCTACGTAAGGCCGCCCCCGTCACCGCGTCGGTGGCATCCCCGCCCCTACTCCTCCGGCGGCGGCGCCTGCTCCAAGCGGGCTACCCAGAGCACCTCCGTGTCCGCGACCGTCCAGCCCCCCTCGGCCCGGCGGAGCAGGGCCAGGAGGCCGGCCCCGCCGCCGTCCGGCCGGTTGTCCGCGACATAGACCAGGGCTCGGTCGCCCTTGGCGCTGAAGGCCACGCGCGAGAACTCCAGCACCCCGACGGTCGCGGGAGGCGCCAGGGCGAGGCGGGCGGGAATCGGCGCCAGCGACACCTCCGGGCCGCTCGGCTCCTCGCCGGACACGAGCCGATAGGGCACGCCGAAGTCGAACCGTCTCTCCAGCCGGTAGGGCCTGCCTGCCTTGAGGACGAAGTCCCGGATCAGGTCCTCGCCGAGGCGTCCGTCGAAGAAGGCTCCGTCGTGGAAAAACGCCGGGTCGGCCGGCCGCGCGCCCGGCACAAGCCGCCCGACGGTGTCGCGGTGGATCACCACCAGCCGGCTCCGCGAGGTCAGGAACTTCTGCACGACGAGCGCGTCGTAGACCGGATAGTCCTCCGGCGGGACGGGGTCGGGCGTCCGAGGCTCGGGCGCCGCCGCCGACAGGAGCACGGCCAGGCCCACCAGCAGGGCCGCTCCCTGGCCGTGCCTCGCCCACCATCCATTCCGCCGGAGTCCCATGGCGCCGAGGATAGACGGCCGGCGATCGAGCGTCAACGGTCCTGCGGCCGATGCGGTTTGCATTGCCGTCCGATCCCGCCTAGAATCCGCCCGCAGAACGCGAGGAGGCCCCGCATCATGGATCGAATCCCCGAACCGCCGTCCGACGGTCCCGCGCCCCGCCGCCCGAGCCCCCTCGGCGGCATCCTGTGGGCCCTCGCCCTGCTCGCCGCCTGCGGCCCCGACGATCAGCCCCTCCGAACCGAGCTCGACTCTCTCCGCAAACAGCTCGCCAGGCAGGAATCGCTCATCACTTCGCTGCAGGAGGGCACCAAGGTGATGCAGCAGCAGATCGACCTGCTGAACCGGGAGCTGCGGGAGGCCAGGCAGGCAACCGAGCGCGCGGAGGCGGCGCGAACGGCGCTGGCGGAGCGGCTGGCCGCGCAGGCGACGGAGAACCGCAGGCTGGCCGCCGACGCGAAGCTGGCCGCCGACCGGCGGGCCAGGGCGGAGCAGAGCCTTCACGTGGAGGAGAAGGGCGGACAGGTGGAGGAGATCCCCCGGCCGCTCGCCGCGGTGAGCAAGGCGGCCGCGGAGGTGCTGGCCAGGCACGGCTACTCGGTGAAGGTCTCGGTGAACACCGAGCAGCGGGCGGTGTTCGTGACGGAGCGGAAGATGACGGCGCCCGCCTCGCTGGAAGTGCCGGGCCTGCGGAACCAGTACCTGCTCTCCCTCCGGAGCCTGCCTTCCCGCGGCACGCGACTGATCGTCAAGGCCGAGTTCGAGAAGATCACGCCGGACGGCGCCCGGCCGGCCGGCGGCGAGGAAACCACCGAGGTCGAGCGGCGGCTGATCGCCGAGATCGTCAAGGCCCTCGGCCCCGCCGGAAAGACCTGAGTCGCGCCGGCGGCCCCTCCCTCCGGCGCCGCCGTCGCCTACCGGGCGCCGGCGCCGGCCACCGCTTCGTATTCCGGAGACGTGAGGGCCTTCAGGAACTCCACGAGGTCGTCCTCCTCCCGCTCGGTCAGGCCCAGCGCTCCGATGGCCGGGTCCAGGTTCGGGTTCGGGATCCCACCCCGGTTGTAGAAGCGAACGACGTCCTTGAGCGTCGGCAGGCTGCCGTCGTGCATGTAGGGTGCGGTCAGGGCCACGTTGCGCAGGGTCGGCGTCTTGAACGCGCCGAAATCCTGCGGGTCCTGGGTGACCTGAAAGCGCCCGATGTCCGTCATGATCCCGTCCTTCCAGCCGACACCCAGGTTGTGGAACCGGAAGTCGGTGAACAGCCCCTCCCGCCCGCCCAGGGGATGGACCGCCGGGTGGAAGAACTCGTGGCACAGGATGCAGTTCGCCTTCAGGTAGACGCGGAAGCCGCGCTCCTGGGCCGGAGTGAGCGCGTCCTTCTGCCCGTCGAACAGCCAGCGGTCGAAGGGCGCGCCGGCGCTCACGAGCGAGCGCTGGTAGGCGGCCAGCGCGGCGGCCAGGTCCCGCTTCGACGGCGCGCCCCCGAAGGCCCCCTCGAACCGCCGGACATACTGCGCGTCCGTTTCCACGACGCGGAGCACGTGCTCGACGCTCGCGTTCATCTCCTTCTCGTCGAGGATAGGCTGGAGCGCCTGCTCCTCCAGCGTGCGCGCCCGCCCGTCCCAGAGGAAGAGCGGCGCATAGGCCGCGTTGAGCACGGTCGGGGTGTTGCGCGTGAGGGGCTTGCCGGCCGGGTCGGTGGTCACGGCGAGGGGCTCGGTGAAGGCCCGCTCCGGCATGTGGCAGGTCCCGCAGCTCCGCTTCCCGTCCCCGCTGAGGCGGGGGTCGAAGAAGAGTTGCTTGCCGAGCGCGACTTTCTCGGGCGTGGTCGGATTGTCCGATGCGGTCGGCGGGGGCAGCAGCCCGAGCGGCGGTTCCTCCACCACGCCCGCCCCGACCAGCCAGAGGGCGAAGAGGGCGCGGGCGGCCGCCCGCGGGAGCCCGCGTGCGGCCCGGCCCGTCTCGCCTCCTCCGCGACCGCCGCTCACGGCACCACGACGGTCTGGGGCCCGATCCGCTGGACGTTGCCGGCCGTGTCCGAGGCGTTGAGGAACAGCATCACCTGGGTGCCGGAGCGGAAGGGACCGATCGACGTCTGAAAGGTGGTCGGATCCACGAAGTTGCCGACCGTGTAGTTATGGGTCCGCTGCGAGAAGGTCCGGCCGTCGTCCGTGGAGTATTCGCTCCAGACGCCGCTGGCTTCGAGCACGCCGGACCCCGGATCGGACACCATTTCTTCCATCTGGATATGCCCCGTGTCCTGGGGGGCGACCCTCACGTTGGTGATGAAGGGGGGCTGCGTGTCGTGGACGAGGAACCATTCGTGCTGCTGGAGGACTTCGTGGGTATGGGCGTCCAGCAGGCTGAGCCGCAGTTCCACCAGCGCCCCCTCCGGGACGGTCATGGGGATGTCCATGGTGAGAAACACGTTGAGCTTTTCTCCCGGCTCGAAGGAGAAGGGGTGCCGGACCAGGGCGCTGCCGCTCAACTGCCAGCCGTCCGGCATCTTGGTGGACTCCAGCTTCCACCGCACCTCCCGCGACTTGTCCGAGAAATTGGCGAAGACGTTGTTCAGCGTATGGCGGAAGCCGGGCACGGCCCGGAAGGGGATGTTGTAGGCCTTGACCTTCGCGTTGTCGGCCGGGTTGGCATCCCGCACGTCCAGCGTCTGCACGACGGCCATCACGTCGTACCGCGTGCGGGTGCGGTCGTAGAGGTCGATCAGCCGGTTGAGCCGGCGGTCGGCCATCATCTTGACGATCTTGCCCTCTTCCCCGCCCCGATCCTTCGGCGGCACGGTCACGATCGCGCTCTCCGGCGGCGGCTCTAAGTGCAGGAGCAGCTTGCCCTCCTCGTCCAGGATGTCCACGAAGACCCGGCCGCGCCCCTCCTGCGTGCCGCGGTTCCGCACCCGGACCTCCACCTCCTCGACCAAGTTGGTGTTGCGCCAGGCGATGAAGACGCCGGGGCGGCTTTCGACGATCGTCGCGAGCATGCCCTCGCGCGGCAGGGGCGCCCGCTGCGACCAGGAGACGGGCCTGCCGTAGAGCCGGTCGTCGCCGATGCCGAGGTCCACGCCGGGGATCGCCGCCCGCGGACGCTCGATCGGCTCGGGCATCAGTTTGCTGTCGCAGACCATGTCCGGGCGGCCAGGGACCTCCAGACACACGCCGCCGGGAAACTGGGCGAGCTGCGCCGGCGGCTTGCGGGGCTGGGCCGGCGGCTCCGCCTGTGCGGCGGGCCCCGCCCAGACCGTCAGGAGGATCACGGCCAGAAGCCGGAAGCAAAGCTCCCCGCGCTGTCTGCACGGTTGGGTCGGCATGGCGGGCTCCTTTCCTCCGACGCGGCGAGGCCGGGTCGGATCACCGGGGACGGTGGATGCGATCCCGATCAGGTGAGCCCGTTCTACGAAAGCAGGGGAAATCCCACAAGCCGGAGAAAGACACTAGCACGAGGAGGTGGGCACGAACCGATACGTGATGGGTCGTCACGCGGTCATCGCGGCCCTAATCGCCGGTGATGAGGCGCCGGTATCGGGTCTTCTCGAAGAAGTACAGCTCCGTAGCCCCTTCGACGTTGTACAAGATGATGCTGTCGTTTCTCACCCGATGGGTCGAGCCCTCGATCTCGCCCACTGTGCCGGGCTTCCGGCAGGAGATCGAGGAGTACAGCTTTTCCCCGAGCGGCAGAGGGAGCATTGCAACGACGACGGGACTGTAGCCGCCCGTGCGATCCTGATGAAAGGCCATCAGGGCCAGTTTCTCCTTCGCCCGGTCTCTCAGCAACAGGGCGACATCCTGTAGCGCGTCCCCGTTGAAGTCGCCCCTGCATGCGAAGGGAAAGGGAGGGCTGGCCCCCGGAGTCGGCTCTTCGCCTGGCGGGCGATAGAGCTCGTCCGACTTCGGAATCGCCAGATGGGGGAACTGCTCGCGCAGGTCTCGCACGAGCGCGGGCGGGAGGGGGTCCGTTGGTTCGGGTGAGCGTTCACGCTGCCCCCCAAGGACGCCGGGTCCCGGCGCAACCGACAGCACCAACGCCAGGCCCCCCAGCACGATCACAACCTTCGCCTGGGAAGCCACGCTCCCACCGGACACGAAGGCCCCCCTCGGCACAGGCCTACTTGCAGCTCACGGTTGCAATCGCGTCAGTCCCTTGGATAGGTTGACCGCTGATCGTCCTGCCTGTCAAGGTGGCCTCCGTGTCCCCGCAATGGATGCCGGTGTCCTGGGTGGCGAAGTGAAGGACCAGGTCCGTGTCCCCGTCGCCGTCCACATCCTCGCTGTGCTCGGTCCCATGCGCCTCTTGTGCCTGCCCCGGTCCAAAGCGGACTGTGCCGAGATCGACGCTGGCCGCGTCGAAGGATGATGTCGTGAGAATCGCCACCGGCAGGACGCCCTTGCTGGCCGGATTGATGCTGTTCGGCGCACTCCCCGGCTTGATGTCGATGGCGATGGCCACGACGCTGGGGGCCTTGACGGGGCCTTGGGTGGTGCCGGAGACCGCCAGGTCGAAGAAGCTGCCGGCAATCGACGGACAGGCTTCCAGTTGCTGCTCGACTTCCATCTCACCCGGCGCCGAGGGGAGCGGGGTGAATCCGGTGGCGTAAAACTTTACGGTTCCTGGGGGGTTCGGGCTCTTGAAGGCAAAACCGGTCATCGCCGTGCCGGGCGTGATCGGGAAGAGCGGGGGCAGTACGTCTCCAGTATCGGGGTCGCCTGGGGCCGGCTCGACGTTCTCGAACGCATGCCAGCCGAGGGTGTTCCGATCATCGAAGGGCCCGGCCGTCCACCCACGCGGGCTCATGATGTCCTGAATCGGCGGCTCGAAGTCGAGGGCCGTGCGGTCGATGGGCTGCGCGCTGGCCGCATCGCTCGCCACTTCATACTGATACAGGTGCAACTGAGTCGCCGGATCGAAGGTGACGGTGGCCATGACCGTCACCGACACCCTGTTGGGAGGATCGGGACAGGTGGTGAGCGCCTTGCCCTCATCCACGGCCAGACAGGACGCGATCACGAGCGTCAGCAGCCAGCCACGCGTCTGAAGTTGACAGATTCGCATCGTCGGGCCCTCCTTTTCCACGCTGCCTCATTTGCTCCGCACGTGCCAGTGCGTCGCAGTCGGATCGTCCGGCGATTCGTCCTTTACGGGAAAGAAGAAGCCGGATTTGAGAATGACCTCGCGCAGCTCGTCCCTGAACCGTTGTGGGACATTCTTGATCCGGAGATCCGCATCTAGGCCAAAGCGATGGGAGACATGGGGTGGCATCCAGGTGCCGTTGATGTCGAAGAGCCCGCCGGCCACCAGGCTGATGCTGGTGTAGGACAGCGTGGGGACTTGATCCGCGGGAATCCCCTGTTTGGCGAGCGTGCCGGCGAATTTGACCGGCAGCGCCTCGAGCTTGGCCTTCACGGTCGGCGTGGCATACAGGTTGTTGAGGTCATGCAACGCCGAGGGGAGCACCTGAAATCCGGCGCCGGATACCGCCACCGCGACCAGTCCGCTGAGCTCGACCCCGATGGTGGCGGTGGCCGACGGCAGGACCTCGCCATCCGGCGTCACACCCTGCGCAGTAATGGCCACCACCCCGGAGATCTCGGGCGCGGTGTAGACCGCCTCCAGCACCCCGCTGGCTCCTGAGTTCCCAGGATTGGGGCTCACCGTCCCCGTCGGCCGAGAAGGATCATCGTGCGCGTGGCCGCCCGTATTCGGTTCCGGTTTCAGCGTGAAGCTGATCGTACAGTTCGGGATCACCGAGCCCGTGGCCAGGTCGAAGCACGCAACGAAGATCGAGACCTTCTTTGCACCCGCGCCGATCGTGCTCGTCGTGACGCTCGGTTGCACGCAGAAGAAGGTGCTCGAGCAGATCGGCGAGAGCGCGGCCGGCGCGCTTGCTGCCGCGCTGGTCGCAGCACTCGCCAGGAACCGTAGCTCCCCGCCGGCCGCCGCAGGCTGCGGCGTCAAGGCGAGGCTGAGGACCAGGCCCACGAGACCTCCCAATACCAACAGGCGAGTGATAGGCTCCAGGTGTCGCATCGTCCGTCTCCCCCTTCTTGGTTGGAGTCACGGTGGGGTCCGCTCCCTGGCGCATGGACTGCACAGGTCCCCGTTTGCTCCTGGCAGGGGCGGGCTTGCTCTACTTCTCCTTGTGCACCTTGTCGTGGACCTTCTTGGCGATGCCGATCACCTGCTTGAACAAATTCTTCAGACTGTCCGGGATGTTCTTCCCGAACTCGTCCAGCAGGATTTCGATGATCGCGATGACCAGCACCAGCAGGTCCCACTTCCAGTCGCCGGTCCCCGCCAGGTTCGCGGCCGTCGCCTCTCGGACGGCCGGCAGATCCACCTCGATCACCTCGACAGTCACCAGCAGTCCGACGTCCACCACCGCCTGGTCGAACGCAGACCGCTTGTGCTGGCCGCGCGCCGCCTCGATCACCTGCCGGAGCTGCTCCAGAGCCCCGACCGTCCGGGTCTCGGCGAAATTCAGGACGGGCGGCAGAACCACGCCGCCCGACCGATCGGGCGGCAGCGTACCGATTTCCTCGCGCAGGATGGCAAAGAACTCGGGAAAGAACAGGCCCCGGTAGAACTGGAGGATGCTGAGCGCCAGTCCGCCGGGCTCATGTTGCGCTTGAACCCGCGTCCGGAGCTCACTGGCCGACCGCTCCAGCAAGGCCAACGAGCGCGCCTCCAAGTCCCCATCCACCGCCCGCGCCGCTCCCGCGCGAAGGAGAACCGGACGCCGCCGGGGCCGACGTCAATGCCCGGCTCCGCCGTGTCTTCCCCCGTCACGACCACCGGCTGGGTGAAGGTGCCCCCCGCCGCCCGGCTGGCAGGTTTAGCCACACGAGCCCAGCCAGGACAGCCACGCTGCCGAGCATGAGGGTCAAGAGCCATCGCATAGCGCCCTCCTTGGTTCAACTGAGGCACCCGATGCACGGAGCGCCGCTTCGGTTCACGCAGGACGGCCCGCTTTATTGACCGAATCGCCTGGCGGAACAAGCCGGAAAAAGAGCCTACCCCCCAGGGTGAAGATGATTCGATACGTAGCACAATCCTGGTGCGCGCTGCTGGTGCGCGCTGGATGACCAGCCAGAGCGGATGAGCAGGCCGATGTGAAAGCGGTGAGGAGTCGTGGCGAGGCCACAGGCTGGCCGGCTCGTGTCAGCCGGTGAATGACAAGGTCACGGCCGGCCCTGGCGGAACGGCCGGCATCTCCAACATCACCTGCGTCAGAACAGAGGCTGAGGGTGGCAGTCACAAGTGAAGGACCGACCTGGAGGCATGCGAATCCGGGGGGCTAAGTTGGCGGCTTGCCGGAGCCCCCATCGGCCCTAGAATGGCACCCCAGCCCGCGGTTCGATCCACCATCCCGCAGCAAGCCTGCGGGGACACCAGGAGGGGAGACCATGAAGCCGACGATCGGAGTGTCCGGCCTGGCGCTGTGTCTGTTCGTGCTCGGCGGCGGCACGGCGGCCCTGGCCGACGAACGCATCCACGCATCGCTGTCCGGCTACGACGAGGTGCCGTCCGTCTCGACGCCCGCGACCGGCGATCTGAAGGGGAAGATCGGACCCGATGAGATGTCCCTGAGCTACGAGCTGAGCTACGCCGGGCTCCAGGCGCCGGTGCGCTTCGCCCACATCCATCTCGCCCAGCCGGGGGTCAACGGCGGCATCATCGTGTTCCTCTGCCAGACCGCCGCCTTCCCCGACCCCACCGGCCTGGCGCCGACCTGCCCCCAGGACGGCACGGTGACCGGCACCGTGACCGCCGCCAACGTCATCGGCCCCGCCGCCCAAGGCATCGCCGCCGGGGAATTCGCGGAGTTGATCGCCGCCATCCGAGCCGGCGCGACCTATGCGAACGTGCACTCGAACCTGTTCCCGGGCGGCGAGATCCGGGGCCAGGTCAAGGGCAGCCGCCGCGTCGGACCGTAGCCTAAATTATGCGTCGGCGCCGAGTTGCCATTCCGCCGGAGAGCTGCGGAAACCTGCTCATGCGTGACGCCTGTTCCCGCGGCGATCTCCGCACGGCCCGTCTCAATTTTCTGAACGACATACAGATGATCGAGGACATCATCTACGTCAGGCAGACGATCCAGCAACTCCCTCACGGTTTGTTTGGCGCCCACGAAATCTCCCTCCTCGCTGCCGCCGATTGTACCTCAGCGGCACCCGACAGGCCACTTGTCGCTTTCCCCCGTTTCCGCCAGGATCCGCTGCCCACCTTCGAGCCGTCGGATCACCGCTCAGGCTGAGCAGCCGGTTTCAGAGGTCTGAAAAGACTCCCGTACATTTTCCATCCGCGGAGCGCGATGGCGGGACGCTGCCTACCGGAAGCGGATCACATGGCCCGCAGCACTGTCACAAATTCGGCGACGACCTGCACGGATTCCGCGTCGCGCCTACCGAGGACGATCGGAGAGTACTCCGCGTTCGTGGGGAACAGCGTCACCTTGGTGTGCCGCCAGCCGCCTTCGTCGTCGCCCTCCTTCTCGGATGAGTAGCGCTTCACGGTGAATGCGCCGCCCGTGTCGGGGTCCGCGGGTCCTCGATACTGCGCGAGCACGATCTTCCCCTGCCGCGTGCCCGCAGGATTGGCGCGGAAGACGAGGTAGTCCCCATCTCGGATGGTCGGCTCCATGGAGCGGCCCACAGCCCGACAGACGAACATTCGCTCGTCGAGCCGCCCGACGTTGTCGGCCTCTACCCAGCCTTCGGGCTCCACAGCCTCGCCGCTTCCGAAGTAGCCGGCGGCGGCCTTCAGCGTGTAGAGAGGAAGCAAGGTCTTGAACGCCTCGCGCTTCACGCGCTCGTCCTCGAGAGAGATCAACCGAAGCTGCGGCTCGGGGCGCGCGCGAATCAGGGCCTCGGATAGCTCCGAGATCGACCGGACACCCGCCGCCAGTGCCGCGTCCAGTTTGCGCTGCTGGACGAACAGGTAGCGCCATTGTCCGTACTTGCTGCCGCTCATCTTCTCGCACCACAGGCGCGCCGCTTCGCTTTTGAGCGCGGTGTTGGGTCGCACTTCGCCCTTGGTCTCGGCCAGCCATATCACCTCATGCCCGTCTGCGTCGCGCGCCGCGACGATGAAGTCCGGGTAGTACTGCCGCGGGCGGTTGCTCTCGTAGTAGGTCACCGAGAAGCCGAGGCGCTCGTTCTTGAAGTAGCGGACCACGTCCTGCGCGCTGTCGAGGAAGTCGGCAAAGCGCTTCTCGAGGTCGGTGTGGCAGGGCACCTTGTTCGTGTGGCAACGCTTGCCATCGGCGACGATGCCTGTCCACTGAAAGCGCCGCAGAGTCGCCGAATCGAGCCACTCCGGTGAGCCAAGGATCGGCACCGCCTCGACGCCAGCCGCGCCTGTGCCACGAATGGCCGTCTCGAGCACATCGAGTGCCTGCCGTCGCCAGAAGTAGATAGCCACATCGCGCGCATCGCTCTTGAGACCGTCGACTTCCAGCGGCACCACGCGCGAGTCGAGGTAGCGCCTTGAGACGTCGAGCAACTCGTCGAAGGTCGGGCCGATGCCCAGTTCGGCGGCCGATCCGGGATTGGTCTCCTGGTGCAGTTCCTCCGCCATCAGGAACGCCGTGCGCAGCACCGGCCACTCCTTGCGCACCTCCTCGAGCGTCATCACCGCCTCGGGCGCGCCGCCGACCACGGGTCGTACGTGCACGTTGGGCGGCGTCTGCTTTGGATCGAGCCTGATTTGCGGGAGGTCCTCGACCCGGATCAGGTCCGCCAGCGACTCCGTCACCCCGACCGCCCACGAGCGCACGTTCGGGACCCGGATACGGTACTTTTCCTTCTTCGCGTCCGGCTCGATCCAGACCGGCTTCTGCCCCCATTCGCCGGTCTTCGGACGTTTGCGCTTCTCCACCGGGAAGCCGACGAACGGGATGCCGAAGGCGTCCACGGTCTCGTCGCTGCCCTCGGGGCGCTCCTCGAGCGGCTGGTTCAGCACGTCGTAGCTGGTGCGGCGCAGGCCACGGCCGATGATCTGCTCGGTCAGCAGCGGCGAACCGAAGGCGCGTAGGCCCAGGATGTGCGTCACGCTCTTCACGTCCCAGCCCTCGGAAAGCATGTTCACGCTGACGATGGCGCGCACGTGCTCGCCGGGCTTGCCCTTCGCGCCGACGGTGTTCACCATCTCACGCAGCACGGCCTCGTTGCCCCTGTCGGCGTCGAAGACCTTCGAGTCGATCTGGATCGTCACCCAGCGCGAGCGGTCGTCATCGTCCGGGTTGCGCAGCAGCTCGTACTCGCGCGTCAGGTGCTCGAACACCCAACCGGCGCGCGTCGCGTCGCTCGTCACGCACAGCAGCACCGGCGCCGGCCCGCGCACAAACTCGAACGAACTTGACCACTCGTCGTAGTCCTTCTTCCACGACGAGTAGATGCTCGCGATCGCGCCCTTGCAGGAGCGAAGGTACTCCTCCTTGGTCTTCGCGCCCTTCACCAGGTCCCACAGGTCGAGGTAAACCCTCCCGTGCTCGTCCGGGTCGGGCAGACGGACCACCTTCACCAGTCCCGACTCAAAGGCGTCGTAAACCGAAAAGTCCGAGACCAGCCACTCGAAGAGCGTGCCCTCCGGCTTGGGCGAGCCCGAGCCGTACCACGGCGTGGCCGAGAGATCGATCACCAGGCTCACCCGCGCCGCCTTGCCAATGCGCTCGAGGATCTTGCTCCACTTGATGTACTCGGGCTCCTCGCCCTTCTTGCCGCGCTTCTCGCCGTAGACGTGGTGCGCCTCGTCGTTGATCACGACGAGGTCGCGCCAGCCGCCGAGGAGCCGGCGGATCGGCGCGTTCGGGTCCTGCCGGGCGCGGCGCTGCATCGCGCGCAGCACCGCCTGCGGGATAAAACGCCCCTCCTCGAGCCCGAGATCGCCTCCGCCGATCCAGTCCTCGCGCTTGTTCTCGAGCGGGATGCCCTGCCAGTTGCGCACGAGCACGTTCGGGTGGAACTCCTCCCGGTACTCGGGTGGCACCATGTCGAAGGCGTCGTAGAGGTTGTGCTCGCCAGCCGGATCGAGGCCGTCGCCGCGCGGCTGGCCGCTCACCCGGTCGCGGACCGTCAGGTTCGGCACCAGCACCAGGAAGTTCGCCGAGAGCGAAGAGCCGCTCACCTTGCGCTTGTGCAGCGTCGCCCAGGTGACGAAGAGCGCCATCACCACCGTCTTGCCGGTGCCGGTGGCGAGCTTGAGCGCGTAGCGCACGAGATCGCCGGTCTCCGGCATCTTGCGCCGGTTCTGCACCTCGTAGAGGTAGATGACCGTCTCGACCGCTTCCTGCTGGCAGAAGAAAAAGCGCTTGCCCGTCGCGCGGCGCTCCTCGTCGCGTTCGAACCACCATTCGAGCAACCGCCGGGTCACGACTGCGGTACCCGGATAGCCCGCGTCGCGCCACGCGCGCACCTCGTCCCGGAGCTGGTTGACGAACCCGTTCAGCTCGGCGGACGAGGCCGAGAGGTCGTCGAAGAGCCCTGCCTCCTTGCCGACGATCCCGCCGATGCCGCCCTTCACGTCCTTGGCGGACGCGAGGAAGCGCATCGACGGCCGGCGCCCCTCCACGCGCTTCGAGCGGCCACCGGGCAGGAACTGGTAGTGCCGGTTCGGCTCCTGGTAGGCGTCGCAGATGACGACGCGGTCGACGACGTAGGCCATGGGCTACCTCGACGCCTTGGGCCGCTTCGCGGCCCCTCTTGCCCGAGCCGTTTTCCGTCCCGCATGAGCCGTTCGAGCCCTTTGTGCGCCCTTTGCACGGCAAGGTTGCGGCTTGACGTCCTGGAACACTTCCGCGAGCGTCTTGCCGCGAGCTCCACCGAGATCCCGGGCAAAGGGATGGCTGCCGCGGCGCAAGTCGGGCACGCGCAACGCGATCTCCCGGAGCCGGGGTTGCGCGTGCGTCAATTCCGGTTCATTTCCCCGGTTCCCCTTCCAGGACAGGAACTTAGCGCCGTTCATATCCGGATTCATATCTCGCCGTCCGCGCCGAGCACGGGACCAGCAAGGTACCGAGCGCCGCGCCGGACACCCTCGAGACGCAGATAGCCGAGTTCGACGAGACGCCGAAGCTCCCGCACTGCCTGCGCGCGCGTGACTGCGAACAGGTCCCTGTAGTCAGCGTTCTTCAAGGAGGAATGTGCGCGGAGGAACTGCCGGATCTTGGGAACCCTCCCTTGCAGAAACGCGCGCGCCTCGGAAAGGTCGGGCGAGACGTGGTACAGGGCGCCTCGGCCTGGCGCTTCCGCTGGCAACACGACGCCGAGATCCACCATCTCGCGAATTTCCCGATACGCCTGGTCGCGATCGACGCCATTGAGCTTCTGATAGTCCGCGTTCGTGAAGCCCTGGGGATGGGCGAGCAGAATCCGCCGCTGGGCGACCGACAGGTTCAACTCCTGGACGATCCTCTGCCATTCGGCGCCTGGGCCCGAGAAGATCGGCTCGTTTCGCAGGACGGTCACGACCTCGGAAGCTTCCACGCGGAACTCCGGGACGTGCAGCAGCGACCGCTCCATCTCCTCGAACATGCGCGGGATGCCCTCGCCCTCCTCTCGCATGAGACCCGCCTCCACCAGCACACGAACGATGAGCGGGTTGCGGCTCGCGTGCACGGACTGCCGGCTGCGCAGGGAGTCGAGCGTCACGGGCGGGATGAGATCGCCCGGGCTCTTCACCTCCATCCGGTCCTCGTAGAACCACACCTCGATCTCGCGTCCCTGGTCCTCGTAGTCCCGGTGGGCGACTGCGTTCACGATCGCCTCCTGCCATGCGAACTCCGGGTACTCAGGCATCTCCCGGAAGAAGAGATCGTGCAGTTTCTCCGAGCGGCGGATTTGGTCCCTCGCCAGACGGTGCGCCTCGGAAATCGCCGCGCTGATGGGCGAGTCGATCCTCCCGAGCTGCGTGACGTTGCGCTCGGCGCCGTGCCGCCGTTCCGTGCCCGCCACCCGAAAGAAGCGCACGCCCGCGCGGGGATGCCAACGGGCGAGCGGCATCCTGCCGAAGAGGAGGAGCGCGGCGTTCGTGACCGCAGGTGCCCCCGGCCGGGGGAGGACCAGGCCGAACCGGACGAGGAGTTCCTCGGGGCTGCGGCCACGAAAGACCGTGGCGCTGAGGAAGCGGGCTGCCAGATCCAGGTCCAGATCCTCCAGGGTGGCATCGGGGCGGACCCGCCGCTCGTACCCGACGCGCCGGTAGGCTTCCTTGCGCGTGTTGATGACTTCCTGAGGCTCGCGCATCACACGGTCGCCCACGCGGCAGGGGAAGCCGTTGGCCTCCACCATCACGGCCTCGGGCGCGATGGGCACCTGCAGGACGAGGATCTCGCTGCCATCGAGATAGGTGCGCTGCGAGCGGCAGCTGACGGCGGGCCGCAGCCTTCGCTCCGGCACGGCCAACAGTTCGGCGACCGCCTCTTCCGGGTAACCATGCCCCGTCGGAGTGCCGTCGTCCTCGACCCCGAGCAGGAGCGTGCCGCCGTCGGCGTTGGCGAAGGCGGCGACGCATTCCGCCACGAGATCCCGCGCCCGCCGGCGGGCGAGCGGACGCCGCGAGTCCTCGGACTGGTCCCAGAGTGACTTGAACTCGAGGAACTGTCCCTCCTCCCGCTCGAGGAGTGCTCGCAACTCGGGCTCGGCGAAAAGAATGTTGTCCTGCGCCGCCATCTCAGACTCTGCTCCGGATCGCTAGACCCTGGAAATCGCGGGAGACTCTCATGTCTCCCCCAAGTCCCGCACAACCACCGACTCGTTGCCGTACACGTCCACGACCTTGACCGCGATACGTTTGTAGTTGCGGACTGGGAAGGGCTCCGAGGTGAGCTTGAGTCTGTACTCGTCGGGGTCCACCTCGGCCCTGAGCGCAGCCTTGATGTTCGGCGTCTTCTTGAAGTCGAAGAACATCTGGCAGTCCACGAAGCAGTCGCCGTCGTAGTCCTCGTCGAGGTACCAGGCCGAGACGTAGCCCGAGTCGGCCTGCTTGTACTCGGTGGTGCGACGCTTGCGGTCGAACAGCGCCACACCCTTGAGCGTGACGCGCACCTGCTTCTCCTTGTCGTTCTTCACGGTCTCGACGTCGATGTCCGGCAGCGCGAGCGGCGAGAAGAGCATCTCGGGCTGCGTCGCCTTGAGTCCCTCGGCGAGGGTGTCCGGGCGGATCATGATGAGTTCCACCTTGACCTTGCCGCGCTTCTCGAGGGCGGACTTCACCTCGCCCACGTTCGCCTCGAAGGCCCAGCCGAGCACGTGCACCTCGAGGATGCCCGAGGCGAGCGCGTCCTGGACGGCGTCGTTGATCTGCTTGGCGGTGACGCGTCCCGAGAGAGGCCCGACGGAGATCGCGATCTTCTCCTTCTCCGTTTCCGCCACCGCATGCACGAGCCCGCTCGCGCCCTGGATCGCCGCATCCTTGCGGTAGAGGCGGCAGATCACCTCGATGTAGTTCTCGAGCTTCGCCGCCTCGCCGTAGGCCGCCGGCGCCTCACGGACGACGTAGCCCTTCCAGTCCTCGACCGAGTAGCGGCCGAGGGACATGACCTCGAAGGGGCCGCAGACGCGGATCGCGTCCTTGTCCACCTCGGGCTGGTCCACCAGCTCGACCTTCTCGGGCTCGAGGTCGTAGGCGAGGCTCTTGAGCGTGACGCGGTTGACCGTCTTGTAGAGGAAGTTGCCCGAGACCTTGCCGTTGCGGGTCTTGTAGTGCTCGAAGGTGGCCGAGAGCAGCCGCTGGCGGGCGACGTTGACCGCCACGCGCGAAGTGTCGCAGGTGATCCAGCGGCGGCCGAGCCGTTCGGCGCAGAAGGCCGTCGTGCCCGAGCCGCAGGTGGGGTCGAAGACGAGGTCACCGGGGTCGGTGGTCATGGCGATGCAGCGTTCGACCACCGACTCCGCTGTTTGTACAACATAGTCGCGGGAACGCCCGATCTGCATGCTCTCCCAACGATCGTTGATCGGAACGTACTCGAAATCGTCCGCGTACCGCTTGTACGTGATAACCGATCCCTCAACGAGGATGCGGCCTTTCGCGGCAAGTCGGGCCAGACCGGCCGGTGGCGTCTTCCAGTGGTTGCCGCTGCCGGGCTTGTACACACGTCCCTGAAATTCAAACTCTTGAGGCGTGCTCGTCTCACCGTCCGACAGCAGTGACGTTGTTCGGAATCGACGGCCGTTCGGCAACTCAGACTCGCCCCGGACTTCTGCTGCCGTCAGGCGGCGGGACGATCCATCCGGCAACTCGATGTGGTCGTAGCGGTCAAGCGACAGCTCACCGGCCTGACGCTTGAGGTAGAGCTGCTGGTAGCGGACGCTCTCCCGGCTCTTCGCGTACCAGATGAGGTAGTCAACCGTGTTTCCAAGAAGAGTCGCCGCCTGGCTCCCGGTCTTCTGGAAGGTTATGAGCGCCACATAGTTGCCGCGGCCGAACGCCTCATCCATCAGCGCCCGCACGCTGTGCACATTTTCGTCATTGATCTGCACGAAGACGGAGCCAGTCTCCGCCAGCAGCTCCCGGCACAGGTACAGCCGCTCCTGCAAGTACGACAGGTACGAGTGGATCCCCAGCGCCCACGTGTCCCGGAACGCCTTGATCGTCAGCACGTCGTCGGCCGCGTCCTTCTCGTCGTTCTTCGTCGAATCCACCCGCTGCTGGAAGTTCGAGTCGTATTTGATGCCGTACGGCGGGTCGATGTAGATCATCTGCACCTTACCGCGCAGGTTCTCGTAGTGGAGCAGCGACTCCATCACGTGCAGCGAGTCGCCGCAGATGAGCTTGTTCTTCCAGCCCTCCTCGTGGGTGTAGAACTCGACGCGCTTCTTGCGGTCGGTCTCGCGCAGCGTCTTCTCGAGGTCGGCGAAGAGGTGCCCCTGCCGCGCGGCGCCCGACTGCTCCTCGGCCGCCCGGCGCGCCCGCTCGATGATCTGCGCGATGCGCGACTCGGAGACGATCTCGTTGCGCTGCAGCGGCAGCACCGGCACCTCGCGCCGGTTGCGCTTGCCGGCCCAGAAGAGCACCGGGTCCGCCGCCGGGTCCATGTCCACCACCACCGGCCGCTCGTCGCCCTCCGGGAGCTTGCCGACGTGGATGGCCTGGCTCCAGCCGTTGTCCATGGGGAGCGTCACCACCTGCTCCTCGGCCGGCAAGAGCGGCGTGTGCCCGGTCTCGGGCGTGCGCGGCTCCTTGATGTCGTCGTAGGTGTAGCGGGTGACCTTCTTTTCGGTCTTCTTCCCGCCGGTCGTGTTCTGCTTGCGCTGCGCCATCAGCGGCTCCTCGCTCTACGATTCGAATCCAGGTTCATCGTGTACCGGCAGGCCGGATAGTTCGAGCAGCCCAGGAACGGGCCGAAGCGGCCGTTGCGCTCGCGCAGTGTGCCGCCGCAGCCCGGCTCCGGGCAAGGACTTCCTGCCTTCGCCCCCGCGCCGGTGCGCCCGCCGCTCGTTCTTCCCGCTCCAGGCCGCGATCCGCGGCGCGCGTCCACCCTGCCGCCGCAGGCCGCGTCCTCGCACTCGAACCAGATGCCCTGCCGGCCGTCGTTCCACACCGTCGGCCCGCCGCACGTGGGGCACTGCGGGTTCCCCGCTGCGTCGAAGGCCGGCGTCTCCTCCTCGCGCCGGCCAGCCGGCGGAGTCAGAAACCTGCCAAGCTGCTGGCATGCTGCCGGGCTCTCAAGCCGCAGCATGCTCTCCGAGGTGTCGCGGTGCGAGAGGATGTTGAGCGAGCCGTGCCAGAGGATGCGGCCGTCGAGGATGGCCGCCTTCTCGTGCATCCGCGCGCGCAGGTCCACGGCGACGCCGATCCGGCGCAGCCCCCGCACAAGCTCCGTCACCTCCTCGGTGCCGCCCCCCCCGAACTCCTCGGCGGGTCGCGTGACGACGCGCACGCGCACGCCGCGCCCGACTGCCGCGCGCAAGGCGTCGGCCCAGCGGGCGCTGCCGGGGCCGGTCGCGAAGGGCGAGAGGATCAGAATCGACTCGCGGGCGCGGGCGAGGTCGCGCGCGAAGGCGGGGTAGAAGGTCCCCTCCGTGAAGGCGCCGGCCGCATTCTCCGGCAGGTCGAAGCCCGCGGGCAGCACGCGGTGGAGGCCGTCGATCCAGTCGCGCTCGGCGAGCGGGAGCAGCGTCTCGAGCTCGAGCGCCTCGCCGTGCTCCTCGAAATGATCGACGAGGCGGCGCACGAAGCCGTCGCGCGGCGCCTTCTCGCGCAGGTACTCGAAGTTGCCGAGGAGCACGACGTGGTGCCGGGCGCGGCTCGCCGCCACGTTGAGAAGCCGCGCACCGTCCTCCTCGAGTCGCGTCGCCTGGAGGAAACGCCCCAGCTTCGCTCCGAGCGAATCGGTCAGGTCGAGGAGCATCACGTGCTTCTCGTTCCCCTGGAAGCGATGGACCGTGGCGCCGATGCCCGCGGCGCGCGCGCCGAGACGATCGTCGAGCAGGGCTTGAATCAGCCGCGCCTGCGAGGCGTAAGGCGCGACGGCGCCCACGGTGTCGTTTGGCTCGCCCTCGGGTGGGAGGAAGCCCCTCTCGGCGAGGTGCAGGACGATGTTCCGGACGAGCAGGGCGTGGAAGAGGTTGTAGCGCGAGTAGGTCCCGGCGCGCAGCGCGGTCCAGGGGTGGAAGGGAGCCGTGTCGACGTAGAGCAGCGGTGAGGTGCTGAGGGGAAAGCTGCTGGTGTTGCGGCTCACGCCTGGGTCGGTGCGCAGTGGGTGGTCGGAATAGAAGAGCTCGTTGATCACCGCGCAGATCGGCTCGCGCATCCGGTACTGCGTGCCGAGCGCCACGAGGTGCGGCGTCGGCTGGCGCCTCGCGAGGCGTTCCGGGATGCCGGCCTTCTCGAATACGTCGTACTTGAGCCACTCGGCGGCCAGGTCCTCGTCCGACATCACGATGGGCGGGAGCTGGCGAAAGTCGCCCGCGATGGTGACGGCCGCGGTCGCGAGTCCCGCAGCGTAGTAGACGAGCGGCGGCATCAGCATCGAGGCCTCGTCGATCACCACCGCGTCGAACTGCCGCGCGGGTGCCTTCCCGAGGTAGGTGCGGTACACCGTCGTCGCGAGGATCCGGCAGCGGCCGAGCACTTCCTGTTCGAGCGTCGCGAGCTCCTGGTCAATGGCGGTGATGCGCTCTCGGATCTGCCCGAGCCGAGTGCGCAGCTTTGTGAGGCGGGATTGGATCTCGGCTTCCGGAGGGTGCCGCCGGGTCTCTGCGGCCAGGTTCTCCACCTCGCGCCGGAGTGTCGACAGCTCTGCGTCAAGCTTCGGGAGATCCGCCGCGAGCACGCGTGCTGCTTGGGCGGAGGCCTGGGCCTGCCGCTCGGCGGTCCCCCGCTCTTGATCGAGCCGCTCGGGATCGAGCCCGGAGAAGAAGCGGCGGATGGCGCCCATCGTCCGCGCCCGCTCGAAGTCGGCGGCGAGCTTCGCGGCGCGGTCGCGGTGCTGGGCAGATTCGCGCTCGCGCGCTTCGATGGCGGACTGCGCCTGGGTCCGCGCCTGCTCGCGGGCACCGAGCGTCTTGCGCGCGGCGGCGAGGCGCTCGATGTCTCGCAGCGCCGCGAGGAGCGAGCGTTCCTCCTGCTCGAGCGGCGCGGCCTCGCGGGAGAGCGTGACCTTCTCTCGCCGAAGCCCCTCACCGAGCCGAGCCACGATCTCCTCCAGGATCACCTGCGGGCCGAAGCGCCGGCGCAACTCCTCCTTGACCACCGGCCCCTGGCGGATCACGAGCCCCTGGTGGAAATCGGGCTCGCCCTTCAGGCGCTCGGCCACGCGCTCGAGCGCGGTGTCGACGGCGATGTTCGTGTTGGAGACAAGCAGCACCGAGCGGCCGGCGCGGTAGTGTGCCTCGACGATGCGCGCGAGTGTCGTCGTCTTGCCGGTGCCTGGAGGGCCCCACACGAAAACGGTGTCGCTGCCGAGCGAGCGGCGCAGGGCGCTCACCTGATCGGCGTTCAGGGCGCCGTCGCCCGTCACGCCGGGGTCCGGCTCTGCGTCGGCCGTCTTCGGTGGGGCCTGCCCGATCGCGCGCTCCGCTGCCGGCCGGCAGAGCTTCGCCTCGCCGCTGCGGACCTTTTCCAGACGTTCCTTGAGCCGCTCGATCAGGAATGCGTCGTTGGCGATCAGCCGGGCGGCCGGGATCTTCAGCCCGAGGTCTTGCTCGAGCGCAACGAGGAGCACGCCATCCCGGAAGGAGACGATCACGCCCGGGACGTCCGCCTGGCCGGCGGCGACACGGACCGGCGTGTCGTCGCGGAGGTTCAGGTCCTCGGCGACAACGAAGCGGTAGAGCCACGACCCTTCCGCTTGGCCGACGCGCTCCCCGCCGCGCAGCTCAACCTGGGCACCGCCGCCCTTCTTGCGGATGGCGGCGGCCTCGAGGCCGAGCGCCTCGATCATCGGGGCGAGGGCGTCGCTCACGAGGTCGCGGCCCTCCCGGCCGTGCACATGCCGCGATAGTCGCAGGCCCCGCACTTCTTCGGGGCCGGCACGGTGGGCAGCGTCGCGGTGCGCAGCGCCTCGGCGGCGTCGCGGACCTTCGACTTCACGTCGGCAATGAAGTCGTCGTCCACCGAGCGCGGCTTGCGCTTGCGCTCGTCCAGCTCGTAGATCTCGACGTAGTCAGGCCGCCGGCCGGTCAAGTCCTGGTAGCCCAGCGCGTAGACGTGGAGCTGCGCCTCGGTGACGTCCTCGGGCTGGGCGCGGTCGGTCGACTTGAGATCGACGATCGTCGTCTCGCCGGTGTCGATCCGGCGCACCAGGTCGATGCGTCCGACCATGCTGACGCCGTCGCCGAGGCTGACCTCGATCTGCTTCTCTGAGAATTCAATGTTGTCAAACTCGTCCTTGTTATCGCGGATGTAGTCACGCAAGACCTTCTCAGCGGCGGCTTCCAGTTTCTCCTTGAGAGCCGGGTACGCGTAGGGTGTATGTAAGTGAGTCTCCACGAGATCGCGTGCTTCCCCTTCGGACGCGTGGTCACCTCTGGTGGCACGGGCGTGAACCTCAGCGAGCGCGTTGTGCAGCGAGCGACCGTACCCGAGGGCCTCGTGAATCGGCGCGTTGAAGCCATAGAGGATGCGCAGCTTGAACTGGTACGGGCACTCGAAGAAGTACTTGAGGTCCGAGAACGAGAAGACGACGTTCGCGACGCCGGCCCGCGGGCGCGGGGGGAGGCGCTTGCGCGTGGAGTAGTCGGGCGCGCGGCGCTTCACGTACCTCGAGGCGAGGACGTCGTCCCAGAACTGGGAACGCTTCTGGAAGAGCTGGTTGCCGGGGATTGGCGCCCATGTCAGGTGCAGGAACTTCTGACTGCGCGTCATGGCGACGTAGAAGAGCCGCCGCTCGTCTTCGACCGTGCCCTCGAAGCGCGCCTGCCCGCGGATGCCAGCCCGGGGCAGGAGGTGCCAGACGTTGCGTCCCCCCGGCTTCTTCGCCGGGAACCGGTTCTTCAGCAGCGCGGGCACGAATACCACCGGCCACTGCATCCCCTTGGCCTGGTGGATGGTCATGATCCGCACGGCGTCGGGGTTCGCGTACTGGTTGTCCTGCCAGCCCTCGGGGTAGGCATCCTCGGCGCGGTACTGGAGGAAGTCGGCGAAGGAGCCGTACTTCTCGACCGGTTTGGAGTGGTAGTGGATCGTCTCGAAGTCCGAGATGACCTGGCTGAACTTGCCGAGGTTGTAGAACACCACCTCGCCGCGGCCGCCCGGGACCCGCTCCTCGCGCACGCCGGCCTGGTCCAGGAAGTTGAGGAAGACGCGCTGGATCGAGTATTGCCCCCAGCGCCTCTGCTCGGGATCGGTCAGCGCGGCCTTGGCCGCGGCGGCGCCCGCGATCGCCTGATCGAGCGCCACTGGATCGAGACCCAGACGCGCAGCCTCCCACGCGGTCTTCAGGGCGGCCGCGTCCACGTCGGGGCGATCGGCGATGAAGTAGAAGAGCTGCCGGGCCGCTTCCGCCTCGGCGGTGCCGAACAGGTTCGTCATGCCGGTGACGACGAACGGCACCTCGGCCGCCTGTAGCGCCCGCGTGATCGGTTCGGCGTTCGCCTTCACACTGCGCAGGAGGATTGCCATGTCCGACCACGACAGCCCGCGCCCGACCTCGTCCTCTTTGAACGCGACGCCGCGGAGCGCCTGAATCGTCTCGGCGATGTGGCGGGCCTCGGCATCGGGATCGGGGAACGACAGCGCGACGATGTCGCCGCTCTCGAACGACTGCGCGCCGGTTGGCTTCATCGCCTTCGCGAGTCGCGCGCCGTTCTGCTCGATGAAGGCCCGCGCCGTCTCCACCACACCCTCGCTCGAGCGGAAGTTCTCCTCGAGTGGGATCTGCTCGACCTCGGGGTAGCGCTGGTCAAAGGTGAGGATGTTGCCGACGTCGCTCCCGCGCCACTGGTAGATGGTCTGGTCGTCGTCCCCGACGACGCAGATCCGCGCACCCAGCCCGTGCAGCGACCAGACGATCGCCTCCTGCACCGGGTTGACGTCCTGGTACTCGTCCACGATCACGTACTTCACGCGCTCGGCGAGGCGCCTTCGGACGCCATCGTCGTTCGTCAGGAGAGCCACGGCTTCTTCGAGGATCGCGGAGTAATCGAGGTAGCTCTTCTCATCGAGCAGGCTCTGGTAGGCCGTGAGCCCGTCGAGCAGCGAGCAGCCGTCGAGGTGTACATCGTCACGCTCCGCTTCGCGCAGGATCGACAGCGCGGTGACATAGTGCACTGTGTCGCGATAACGCCTCAGTGCACCGCCGTTGAGATCGGTGGAGGTGGTGAGCCCGCTCTTACTGCTGTTCCGATCGACGAAGAGCCCTTGCTGGACCTCATTCAGGACCTCGAACTTCAGGTGCTTCGGCGACTCGGACTTCAAGAGCTCCAGGCAGAACGCGTGGATGGTCCCGACGAACATCTCGGCCATCCCAGGGACCTCTCGCAGAGCCTGGCGGGTTCGTGTGACAATCCGCTCCTTCAGCTCGGCGGCCGCCTTGTCGGTGAAGGTGAAGGCGATGATGTTGCGGGGCAGCAGGGAGTCGGGCCTCCCCGGGGTGAGCAGATGCACGACCCGCCGGGCAACGACCTCGGTCTTGCCCGAGCCTGCGCAGGCAATGAGCTGAAGGTTGCGGCCGTCATGTTCAACCGCGCGACGCTGAGATTCGGTGAGAGTCATCAATCTACTCGGGTCGCAACGCCGGCTAACGGGGCGTCGGCTGAGCGGCAGGCGCGCGGGCGAGCGTGCTTGCCGGAGCGCGTGTCGGGGCCAGCCGCGTGATGGGCCCGCGCGAGCGGTCACAGCATGCAGCGGTAGACACCGCTCTGATGCGCCGACAGGCGAGCGAGCCGAAGGCCGCTCGCGTCGGCGCATCCATTGAGTATACCGGCCGGCATGGCACGTCCGCACAGGGCGCAAACCGGGCGTGATTGTTGCCCACATTCAACCACCTGTCAACGCTCTCCCCGGCACCCCTGCCGCGCGTGATACGGACCGGCCTAGTTCCACCTGTAGCTACGAAGGGCTGCGTCCCCGCATCAGCCCATCCGCCGGGCTCCGCGCGTTTTGTTCTTTCCGGGGAGCCCGCCCTCCTTTTCTGCAGAGCGTTCTTTCTTCTTCTTTCGGCGTACTGGCTTGCGGGGCTTTGTTGCCCCTGGTGCAGCGGCTCAACATCCGTCCAGAGTTCCGGCATGGCCGTCGCCTTGGTGCATTCCCGCACCGTCGCACCTACCCGTGCGACGCAAGGCGCGGGCTGGCTGTGACGATGGCTCGGATATCCTCAAGGTCGTGGGGACGATGGGCGACGACCTTCATGATGATCAGGTCTTCGGCGTCGCGACGGGAATCCGCATGCACTGGATGATCGCCTCTTGAGCCCTGGCCACGGCCTCCCGTTCGAAGGGAAGCAGCCCGATCGTGACATCCACGCCAACCCTGCTCGGCTCGTGACTCAGCGGAGAACGGCGTTCCTCTTGGCATAGTCACGGACGTCGGAGATTCGCGGGCGCATCCCTTCGGCGCGAGCCACGTCGAGGAAGTGATCGAGTCCGCCCTCCTCGATGACCACCGCCACATCCATCTTCGGTCGCACGAGCCCGGCCGCGCAGGCTGGCTGCAACCGCACCGATGATCATGCCGGGAATTGGGGAAGCTTGGACCAGGGGGCAGGAGCGAGGGAAACTAGCGCGAAGGCCCTATGGGGTGACCGCTTTCAGACGAAGCCACCGGCGTCTCACCTCGTTGTCGGTTTTACGCTTTTCGGCTTTCATTCGCGGGAGAAACCCCAGGCCAACGGCCATGCGATAGGTAGAAGCGTTCATGAATTATGCGGGCTAACCTCAATGGGTGTCCGCCGCGGCTCTTCGGCGAGCGTCTCAGTTATGAGGCGCCAGCGCCGCTGGTAGGCCCTGGCGTCCTTCTGGGTCAGCATGGGACCCGTCACGCCTTGCCCGACTTCCCCGACCGCAGCCAGGCGTCCACCCCCGCGGCCATCTTGCGGCCCTCGGCGATGGCCCAGACGATCAGCGAGGCGCCGCGCTTGACGTCGCCGCCGGCGAAGACGCCCTCGACGCTCGTCATGAAGCGCTCGTCCACCGCCACGTTGCCGCGCGCGTCGTACCGGACGCCCAGGCCGTCCAGCAGGCCGTTCTTGACGGGCCCGGTGAATCCCATCGCCAGCAGCACGAGGTCCACGTCCATCTCGAAGTCGCTGTGGGGGATCGGGATGAACGTGCCGTGCTCGAAGGACACGCGCTGCGCGTGCAGCTTGGTCACGTGGCCGTTGCGCCCGCTGAAGGCCGTCGTGGAGACGCTCCACTGCCGGTCGCAGCCCTCCTCGTGGGCGTGGGAGGTCCGAAGCTGCATCGGCCAGAGCGGCCAGGGCGTCTGGGGCGCGCGCTGCGGCGGCGGCTCGGGCAGCAGCTCGAACTGGTGGACCTCGACGCAACCCTGCCGGTGCGCGGTGCCCAGGCAGTCCGAGCCCGTGTCCCCGCCCCCGATGATGACGACGCGCTTGCCCTTGGCGGTGATCGGCTCCGCCGCGATCACGTCCCCGGCGTTGCGCTTGTTCTGCTGCGTCAGGTACTCCATCGCGAGGTGGATTCCCTTCAGCTCGCGCCCGGGCACGGGCAGCTCGCGGGCCTGCTCGGCCCCCATCGCGAGGCAGACCGCGTCGTAGCGGCGCCGCAGCTCGTCCGCCGCGAGGTCCACGCCGACGGTGACGCCGGGCTTGAACTCGACGCCCTCGGCCTTCATCTGCTCCAACCGCCGGTCGAGCACCCACTTCTCCATCTTGAAGTCGGGGATGCCGTAACGCAGCAGCCCGCCGATCCGGTCGGCCTTCTCGAAGACCGTCACGCCGTGCCCCGCGCGTGCGAGCTGCTGGGCGCAGGCCAGGCCGGCCGGCCCCGAGCCGACGACGGCCACGGTCTTCCCCGTCCGCACGACCGGCAGAACCGGCTCGACCCACCCCTCGTCGAAGCCCCGGTCCACGATGTTCCATTCGATGACGCGGATGGACACCGGGTCGTCGTTGATGCCGAGGACGCAGGCGGATTCGCAGGGGGCCGGACAGAGGCGCCCCGTGAATTCGGGGAAGTTGTTCGTCGTGTGGAGCGCCTTGAGCGCGTCCTTCCAGCGGCCGCGGTGGACGAGGTCGTTCCACTCGGGAATCAGGTTGACCACCGGGCAGCCGTTCGTGCTCTGGCAGAAGGGCACGCCGCAATCCATGCAGCGGGCGCCCTGGGCCTTGAGCTTGTCCTCGGGGAAGGGCAGGTAGAGCTCCTTCCAGTCCAGGACGCGCAGCTCCACGGGGCGGCGCTGGGGGCCCTCGCGGCGATACTTGAGGAAGCCCCGCGGGTCAGCCATGGGCCACCTTCTCTTTCTGCGCCTGCTCCTTGGCCGCGGCCGCGCGGCGCTCCGCCAGCACCCGCTTGTAGTCGATCGGCATGACCTTGACGAACTTCGGCAGCATCGCCGCCCAGGCGTCGAGCACCGCCTTGGCCTTCCGGCTGCCGGTGTGCCGATGGTGCGCCTCGATCATCTCCCGCAGGACCTGCCTGTCCTCGGCGGCCGTCACCGGCTCCAGCTCCACCATGCCCAGGTTGCAGCGCGATTCGAACTTGCCGTCCTCGTTCAGGACGAAGGCGACGCCCCCGGACATGCCGGCGGCGAAGTTCCGTCCCGTGCGGCCGAGCACGACCACCACGCCGCCCGTCATGTACTCGCAGCCGTGGTCGCCGGTCCCCTCGATGACCGCGCGCACGCCGCTGTTGCGCACCGCGAACCGCTCGCCCGCCGTGCCGTAGAAGTAGCACTCGCCCTGCGTGGCGCCGTAGAGCGAGGTGTTGCCGATGAGGATCGTCTCCTCCGGCGTGAACCGCGCGCCCTTCGGCGGCACGACGATGATCTTGCCGCCGGAGAGCCCCTTGCCCAGGTAGTCGTTCGACTCGCCCTCCAGGATCAGCGTGATGCCGCGGCTGAGGAAGGCGCCGAACGACTGGCCCGCGGAGCCCGTGAACCTGATCGTGATCGTGTCGGGCGGCAGGCCCTCCAGCCCGTACTTGCGGGCGACGTGGCTGGACAGCAGCGTGCCCGTGGTCCGGTTGACGTTGCGGATCGGCAGGTCCAGCCGGACCGGCTCGCCCCGCTCGATCGCCGGACGGCAGAGCTCGACGAGCCGGTTGTCGAGGATGTCGGCGATCCCGTGGTCCTGCTTCTGGACGCAGTGCCGGGCGATGTCCGCGCTGACCTTCGGCAGGTGGAGCAGCGGCGAGAGGTCCAGGCCCTTCGCCTTCCAATGATCCACCGCCCGCTGGGCCTTGAGCTTGTCCACGCGCCCGACCATCTCGGCCACCGTGCGGAAGCCCAGCTTGGCCATCAGCTCGCGGACCTCCTCCGCCACGAAGAAGAAGTAGTTGACGACGTGCTCCGGCTGGCCGGTGAACCGCTTGCGCAGCACGGGGTCCTGGGTCGCCACCCCCACCGGGCAGGTGTTGAGGTGGCACTTCCTCATCATGATGCAGCCCTCGACGATCAGCGGCGCCGTCGAGAAACCGAACTCCTCCGCGCCGAGCAGGGCGGCGATGACCACGTCGCGGCCCGTCTTCATCTGCCCGTCGGTCTCCACGCGGATCCGGCCGCGCAGGTCGTTCAGGACCAGCGTCTGGTGGGTCTCGGCCAGGCCCAGCTCCCAGGGGATGCCGGCGTATTTAATAGAGGAAAGGGGCGAGGCGCCCGTGCCCCCGCTGTCCCCGCTGATGAGCACCTTGTCGGCCTTGGCCTTGGCCACGCCGGCCGCCACGGTCCCGACCCCGACCTCCGCCACGAGCTTGACCGAGACGTCCGCCTCGGGGTTGGAGTTCTTCAGGTCGAAGATGAGCTGCGCCAGGTCCTCGATGGAATAGATGTCGTGGTGCGGCGGCGGCGAGATGAGCTGGACGCCCGGCGTCGAATACCGGAGCTTCGCGATGACCTCGTCCACCTTGTGGCCGGGAAGCTGGCCGCCCTCGCCGGGCTTGGCGCCCTGGGCCATCTTGATCTGCAGCTCCTTCGCGTTGACCAGGTAGTGCGAGGTCACGCCGAACCGGGCCGAGGCCACCTGCTTGATGTAGGAGTTCTTCGAGTCGCCGTTGGGGAGCGGGACGAAGCGCTCCGGGTCCTCCCCGCCCTCCCCCGTGTTGCTCTTGGCGCCGATCCGGTTCATCGCGATCGCGAGCGTTTCGTGCGCCTCCTTGCTGATCGCGCCGAAGGACATGGCCCCGGTCGTGAACCGCTTGACGATCTCCTTCGCCGGCTCCACCTCGTCGAGGGGGATGGGCGCGGGCGCGAAGTCGAAGTCGAGCAGCCCGCGGAGCGTGGACCGCCGCCGGCTCTCGTCGTTCACCAGCGCCGAGAACTCCTTGAAGGTCTTCGGGTCGTTGGACTTGGTCGCGTGCTGGAGTTTGTAGATCGTCTCCGGGTTCCAGTTGTGGTGTTCGCCCTGGACGCGGTAGTGGATCTCGCCGCCGAAGTCGAGCTGGCGGATGGGCGCCGGCTCGTAGGCCTGGCGGTGGCGGCGCAGCGTCTCCTCGCCGATCTCCCGGACGCCGATGCCCTCCACGCGCGAGGCGGTGCCCGTGAAGTAGCGGTCCACCGTCTCGCGGTTCAGCCCGATCGCCTCGAAGATCTGCGCGCCGCAGTAGGACTGGACGGTGGAGATGCCCATCTTGGAGAAGATCTTGAGCAGCCCCTTGTTGATGGCCTTGATGAATTTCTGCTCGGCCGTCGCCGCGTCGATGCCCTCGGGCAGGAAGCCCTCGCGTTCCATGTCCACGAGCGTCTCGAACACCAGGTAGGGGTTCACCGTGCCCGCGCCGTAGCCGATCAGCGTGGCGAAGTGGTGCACGTCGCGCGGCTCGCCGGTCTCCAGAATCAGTCCGACCTCCGTCCGCGTACACTCCCGCACGAGGTGGTGGTGGACGGCGGAGACCCCGAGCAGGCTCGGGATCGGCGCCCACTCCTCGTCCACGCCCCGGTCGCTCAGGATCAGGAACTTGTACCCCTCGCGGATCGCCTGCGACGCCTGCCGGCAGAGGTCCTCGACGGCCACGGCCAGCCCGTCCGGCCCGTCGGCGACGCGGAACAGCATCCGCAACGTCTGGCTTTTGAAATGGGGGTCGGCGATCTCGCGGATCTTCTGCAGGTCGGCGTTGGTCAGGATCGGCTGCTTGACCCGGATGCGCCGGCAGGCCTCGGGCGTCTCGGCCATGACGTTCGGCTTCGGCCCGATGTTGGTCACGAGCGACATGACCAGCTCCTCGCGGATCGGGTCGATCGGCGGGTTGGTCACCTGCGCGAAGAGCTGCTTGAAATACTTGAACAGGAGCTGCGGCCGCTCCGACAGCACCGCGAGCGGCGTGTCCGTGCCCATCGAGGACACCGGCTCCTCGCCCGTGACCACCATGGGCGTGAGCACCATCTTGAGCTCCTCGACGGTGTAGCCGAAGGCCTGCTGCCGCTGCCGGATCGTCGGATGGTCGGGCTGCGGGACGTTGAGCGGCTCGGGCAGCTCGTCCAGCGAGACGCGGTACTGCGTCACCCAGGCACGGTAGGGCTTCTGGCCGACGATGTCCGCCTTGATCTCCTCGTCGTCGATGATCCGGCCCTGGACGGTGTCCACGAGGAACATGCGGCCGGGCTGCAGCCGCCCCTTCAACCGGATGTCCTTCGCCTCGGCGGGGAGCACGCCCGCCTCCGAGGCCAGGACGACGAGGTCGTCGTTGGTCACCTGGTACCGGCAGGGCCGCAGCCCGTTGCGGTCCAGCGTCGCGCCGATGAGCTTGCCGTCGGTGAAGCAGACGGCCGCGGGACCGTCCCAGGGCTCCATCATGGCCGCGTGGTACTCGTAGAAGCCGCGGCGCTCCAGGTCCATCTGCGGGTTGCCGACCCAGGGCTCCGGGATCAGCATCATCATGGCGTGCGGCAGCGAGCGGCCGCCCATGACGAGGAACTCGAGTGCGTTGTCGAGGCAAGCGCTGTCGCTCTGGTGCTCGTAGACGATCGGGAACAGCTTGGGGATGTCCGGCCCGAACAGCTCGGACTGCAGCCGGCCCTGCCGGGCCCGCATCCAGTTCACGTTGCCCTTGAGCGTGTTGATCTCGCCGTTGTGGCAGATGTAGCGGTACGGGTGCGCGAGCGGCCAGGTCGGGAAGGTGTTCGTGCTGAAGCGCGAGTGGATCAGGGCCAGCGCCGACACCACGCTCGCCTCGGCCAGGTCCTTGTAGTAGCGGTCCATCTGGTTCGGGAGCAGGAGGCCCTTGTAGACGATCGTGCCGGCCGAAAGACTGGCGACGTAGAAATACTCGCGGCCCTCGATCGCCGACCCGCGGATCGCGTGCTCGACGCGCTTGCGGACGACGTAGAGCTTGCGCTCGAATTGGGCCTCGTTGAGGATGTCGCGTGCGATGAAGACCTGCCGGACGACGGGCTCGGTACGACGGGCCTGCACCCCGATCGCGTCATGGTCCACCGGCACGTCGCGCCAGCCGAGGAGCCGCACCCCCTCCTCCGCGACCACCCGCTCCACCAGCGCCTCGCACTGCCTGCGCTGGGTTGCATCGGGCGGGAGGAAGACCATGCCCACGCCGTACTCGCCCGCGCCGGGCAGCTTGACCTTGGCCTCGGCGGCCGCCGCCTTCAAAAAGTCGTGGGGCACCTGCAGGAGGATGCCCGCGCCGTCGCCCGTGCAGGGATCGCAGCCCTGGGCGCCGCGGTGCGTGAGGTTCTGGAGAACCTGGAGGCCCTTGCGGACGATGTCGTGGGATTTGTGGCCCTTGATGTGGACGACGAAGCCGATGCCGCAGCCGTCCTTTTCCTGCCGCGGATCGTAGAGGCCCTGCGCCGGAGGCAACCCGGGAACGGTCATGATCGCGTGGTCCCGTGTGATGGTGGAGACTGGTCCCCTCGGCGGCCCGACCGGCCGCCCGCCTTGCATGGACGCGACAAACTGCCAGGAATAATCCGGAGTTGAGAGGCTGGCCCGATGTGGTGGTCGTGGCGCAACCAAGCCGTGAACCGGCTGAAAAATATGGCGCCACCTTACTGGAATGCGCCGCGATCTGTCAAGGCGATGACGCGCCGGCCGGGCTCGCGATTCGCGGCGCGGCGCGCCGATTCGCCGCGGCAATTCGGCTTGACAACGCCGGAGCCCCGGACCTACTATCGCGCCATGCCGAACGGCCCCGCCACATCGCCCCTCCAAACCATGGCCGACATTTGGGAGGCCTATCGGGAGGAACTGGACGGGGTCGAGGACCAGGTCCGAAGAAACCTCGACTCGTCGGTCGCCCTGGTCAACACGGTCGCCGCGCACATCCTCTCTAGCGGCGGCAAGCGCATCCGGCCGCTGCTCCTGCTCCTGTCCGCCCGCCTCTGCGGCTACACGGCCAAGGACGACCTGCTCCTCGGGAGCCTGGTCGAGTACATCCACACCGCCACGCTCCTGCACGACGACGTCGTGGACGACGCCGACGTCCGCCGGGGCCGCCGGGCCGCCCGGAAGGTCTGGGGCAACCAGGTCAGCATCCTCGTCGGCGACTACCTCTATTCCAAGGCCATCTGCCACATCGTCGGGTTCCGGAACCAGTCGATCAACGAAGTCCTGTCGGAGGCCTGCCGCAAGATGGCGGAGGGCGAGGTCCTGCAGCTCTACTACAACGGCAACCCGGCGATCACCGAGGCCGAATACCTCCGCATCGTCGAGTACAAGACCGCCAGCCTGATCGCCGCCTCCTGCCGCATGGGCGCGATCGTGGGGGGCGCGTCCCCGGAGCAGGAGGCCATGCTCTTCCGCTTCGGCCGGCACCTGGGCATCGCCTTCCAAATCTCCGACGACACGCTGGACTATGCCGCGGACGGCGAGCGGCTCGGGAAGACCCTCGGCCAGGACTTGCGCCAGGGCAAGGCCACGCTCCCGCTCCTGCACCTCCTCCAGCAGTGCCGGGAGGACGACCGGCAGATGATCAAGGACCGCATGGAGACGAGGACCCTCACGGACGACGACCTCGTCCGGATCATCTCGCTCATGCGGGAGTACGGCTCCATCCGCTACGCCGTGGACCGGGCACGGACCTTCGTGGCCGCCGCCGTCGAGGACCTGTCCGCCTTCGAGGACTCTCCGGCCAAGCGCGCGCTCGCCGTCGTGTCCGACTATATGGTCAACCGCGATCGTTGAGTCACACTCCCCGGTCCGGCTCCCGGCCCGCGGACCGAGTCACCCCGTGTCGCCCCATCCCTTGATCCGGCTCGCGGCCGAGGCCATCGCGGCGCACCTGTCGGGACGGGGGCCGATCGAGCGGCCGGAGGCGCCGGGGGACGACAGTCCGTGGTCCCTGAAGCCGGCGGGCCTGTTCGTCTGTTTGAAGCGGCGGGGGGATCTGCGCGGCTGCATCGGCACGATCGAGCCGTCGCGGGACAGCCTGGCCGCGGAGGTGATCGAGAACGCGGTCGGCGCGGCCACCCGTGACCCGCGCTTTCCGCCGGTGCGGCCGGAGGAGCTGCCCGAGCTGGTCATCTCGATCCACGTGCTCGGGCCGCATGAGCGCGTGAGCGGTCCCGAGGAGCTGGACCCGTCGCGCTACGGCCTGATCGTCCGCGCCGGAGCGCGACGGGGCGTGCTGCTGCCGGACGTCGAGGGGATCACCACGGCGGCGCAACAGATCGAGACGGCCAGGGCGAAGGCGGGCATCGGCCCCCGGGAGCCGGTCGAGCTGTTCCGATTCGACGCGACGAAGTACGAGTGACGGGGCGAAGAACCCGGCGGGAGAACCATGGCGACGATCCTTCCCTTTCGAGGCGTGCTCTACAACCCGGCGGTCGTCGGCGACGTGGCCCAGGTCGTCGCGCCGCCCTACGACGTGATCGATGCACGGGCCCAGCGGGCGCTGTACGCGCGGCATCCCAACAACGTCGTCCGGCTGGAGCTGGGCCTGGACGAGCCGGGCGACGACGCGGCGCGGAACAAGTACCAGCGGGCCGCGACCGCGCTCCGCGCGTGGCTGGCCTCCGGGGCGCTCGCGCGCGACCCGGCGCCGGCCGTCTACCCCTACACGATCGAGTACCGCGTGCCCGGCGGCGGGCCGGGCGAGACGCGGCTGCTCAAGGGCTTCCTCGCCACCGTGGCGCTTGAGGAATTCGGCGAGGGCCGGATCTACCCCCACGAGAACACGAGGTCGGCGGCCAAGGCGGACCGGCTCCGGCTGATGGAGGCCTGCCGGGCGAACTTCAGCCCGATCTTCTCCCTGTTCTCCGACCCCGAGGGCGACGTCCTGCGGCTGATCGACAAGTCCGTCGACGCGGACCGGCCGCGCGCGGACTTCCGGGACGACGAGGGCTTCCGGCAGCGGCTCTGGGCCGTCTCCGACCGCACCGTCCTGCGCGAGGTCTCGGCGCTGCTCCAGCCGAAGCCGCTGTTCATCGCGGACGGCCACCATCGCTACGAGACGGCGCTCGCCTACCGCCGGCAGCGGCGGCGGGCGGAGGGGCTGCCGCCGGAGGGGGCCGATCGGCCCTACGACCACGTGCTGATGCTCTGCGCCTGCCTGGAAGACCCGGGGCTCACCGTCCTGCCGACGCACCGCGCGCTCCGGCTCCGCCTTCCCGCGCTCCCGGACTGTCTGGCGCGGCTGGAGCATTCCTTCGCCGTCGAGCTCCTGCCGTTCACGCCGGCCACGGAGGCCGCCGTGCGCGAGCGGTTCCTCGGCGCCCTGCGTCTGGCGGGCGAGACCGGCCGGGCCTTCGGCCTCGCGCTGGAGGGCGCCGGCGCCTACGCGCTGCTGACGCTCAAGCCCGGTGCGCAGCCGGCCGGCGCCTCGGCGAAGGATCGGCTGGACGTCTCCGTCCTCCACGGCCTCGCGTTGCCGGCGCTCGGCGTGAAGGCGATCGAGGAGGCGGACGTCGTCTACACCAAGAGCGAGCAGGAAGCGCTCGACCTCGTGCGGCGCGGGGAGGTCGGGGCCGCCGTCCTCCTCAACCCGACCAAGGTCGCCGAGGTCCGCGAGGTCGCGGCGGCCGGGGACCGGATGCCGCACAAGTCCACCTACTTCTTCCCGAAGCCGCTCACGGGCCTCGTGCTCAATGTAATGGAATAGCCCGCAGGCGGGCTCGCCCCGCTCCCTTCGCCTTTGCCCCCTCCATTTAGGGACTGAGAATCCCGCGGCCGTTGGCCTATCGTACGCCGCACGCGGCCCGGCCCGCGGCGCACGGCCGGCCCGGTCCGATCCCCCCGGCCCGCGGGGCGAGCGTGATGAAGGGCACCATCCTCGTCGCCGACGACGATCCCGACATCGTGACGGTCCTGCGCGACCGCCTCGACGCCCTCGGCTACGCCACCCTCGCGGCGGGCGATGGCGCCCGCGCCCTGGAGCTGATCGAGGAGCACCAGCCGAGCCTGCTCCTGCTCGACCTGGAGATGCCCAAGCTCACCGGCCTGGAGCTGCTCAAGCGGCTCGCAGCGGGCCGCGCGGCGGGCCTCGACGGCCACGACCTGCCCGTCATCGTCATGACCGCCTACGGGACCATCTCGCGGGCCGTCGAGGCGATGAAGGAGGGCGCCTACGACTTCGTCACCAAGCCCTTCGACGTGGACCACCTCGCGATCGTGGTCCGCAAGGCCATGGAGCGCGAGGCGCTCCGGCGCCAGGTGGACTGCCTCCGCTCCGAGGTCGCCGCCCGCTACGCGGACATCGTCGGCGACAGCCCGACCCTGCAGTCGGTCCTCGCCCTGGCCAAGCGGGCCGCCGCTTCCGACGCGAGCGTGCTGCTGCTCGGGGAGAGCGGCACCGGCAAGGAGCTGTTCGCCCGCTCCCTCCACCGGTGGAGCCCGCGCCGCGCCCTGCCCTTCGTCGTCATCAACTGCGTGGCCCTGTCCGACTCGCTGCTGGAGAACGAGCTGTTCGGCCACGAGAAGGGCGCCTTCACGGGCGCCGATCGGCTGCAGAAGGGCAAGATCGAGCTGGCCGACGGGGGCACGGTCTTCCTCGACGAGATCGGCGACATGCCGCCGCCCCTGCAGGCCAAGCTGCTGCGGGTGCTCCAGGACCACGAGTTCCAGCGGGTGGGCGGAAGCCGGCTCATCCGGGTCAACATCCGGGTGATCGCGGCGACGAACAAGGACCTCAAGCAGGCGGTCCGGGCGGGGACGTTCCGCGAGGACCTGTTCTTCCGGCTCCACGTGGTGACGCTGACGCTCCCGCCGCTGCGCGAGCGGATCGAGGACATCATCCCCCTGGCGGAGCACTTCCTGCGCCGCCACGCGCGCGACGCGAAACGCCCCCAGACCCATCTCACGCGGGCGGCGCTGGCCGCGCTCCAGGCCTATCCCTGGCCGGGCAACATCCGGGAGCTGGACAACGCCATCGCCCGCGCCGTGGTGCTGAGCCCGACCGACGCGATCGGGCCGGAGGAACTGGGCCTCACCGGAGACGCCGGCCGGGACCGGGCCGCGAGCGCGGCCGACCCGCTCCTCGCCCTCCCCTACCACGAGTCCCTGGAGCGGCACAGCCGGCGCCTCATCCAGCACGCGCTGGAGCAGAGCCGGGGCAGTCAGACGAAGGCGGCCGCGCTGCTCAAGCTGCAGCGCACCTACCTGGCGCGGCTGATCCGGCAGAAGCAGATCCGCGGAGAGGGGGACCGGCGGGACGGCTGACGCGACACGGCCTACCGCGAATGCCGGTAGATCAGCTCCAGCAGCTCGTCGTACATCGCCTCCGCCTCTTCCGGCGACCCCTTGCCGATGGCCTCCGCGGCGCAATGCCGCAGATGGTTGCGCAACAACGCGCGGCCGACCGCCCGCAGCGCCTCCTGCACCGACGCGATCTGGACCATGATGTCCGCGCAGTAGCGGTCCTCCTCCACCATCTTCTGCAGCCCGCGGACCTGTCCCTCGATCCGCCGCAGCCGCCTGAGGTTGGACGCCTTGATCTCGGGGTCCACCGCCGCGGCCCGGCGGCCGTTACCCTGGGCGTCGCAGCCGCAGGCGCCGAGCCGGGTCTCCATCCGTTTCGCCATGGTTCGTCCCTCCACGTCTCGATGACTGCAGTGCGCCCGCCGTCGCTACAGCGGCAGCTTGCGGAGGCGCAGCGCGTTGACGATGACGGACACCGAGCTGAAGGTCATGGCGGCGCTCGCGATCATCGGGCTCAGCAGCACGCCGAAGACGGGGTAGAGCACGCCGGCCGCGATCGGCACCCCGAGCAGGTTGTAGACGAAGGCGAAGAAGAGGTTCTGCCGGATGTTTCGCATCGTGCCCCGGCTCAGCCGTCGCGCCCGCACGATCCCGCGCAGGTCGCCCTTGAGCAGCGTCACGCCCGCGCTCTCCATCGCCACGTCGGTCCCGCTGCCCATCGCGATCCCCACCTGGGCCTGCGCCAGCGCCGGCGCGTCGTTGATGCCGTCGCCGGCCATCGCGACCACGCGGCCCTGGGCCTGCAACTCCGCGACGATCGCCGCCTTCCGGTCCGGCAGCACCTCCGCCCGGACCTCCTCGATGCCGACGCGGCGCGCCACCTGCTCCGCCGTGGTCCGGTTGTCGCCGGTGACCATCACGACGCGGACTCCCTCCCGGCGCAGCGCCTCGATCGCCTCCATCGCCGAGGGCTTGATCGGGTCGGCCACGCCCAGCAGCCCCGCGGCCTTCCCGTCGATCGCGACGAAGAGGGCGGTCTGCCCGTCCCGCCGCAGCCGCTCGGCTTCCTCCGCGAGCGGCGACGGGTCCGCGCCCTGCTCTTTAAGAAAACGAGCCGTCCCGATCGCCACCGTGCGGCCGTCGACCCGCCCCGCCACGCCCTGGCCGGTCGCGGACCGGAACTCCTGCGCCTCGACCGGCGCGATCCCCCGCTCCCGCGCCCCGGCCACGATGGAGGCCGCCAGGGGATGCTCGCTCCCCCGCTCGAGGCTCGCCGCCAGCCTGAGCAGGTCGGCCTCGCCCTGCCCCGCAACCGGCAGGATCGTCACGAGCCGGGGCTTGCCCTCCGTCAGCGTGCCGGTCTTGTCCACGACCAGCGTGTCCACCTTGCCCAGCACCTCCAGCGCCTCGGCGTCCCGCACGAGGACGCCGGCCGTCGCGCCCCGTCCCGTGCCCACCATGATGGACATGGGCGTCGCCAATCCCAGCGCGCAGGGGCAGGCGATGATCAGGACCGCCACCGCGTTGAGCAGCGCGTAGGCCATGCGCGGCTCCGGCCCGACCAGGGCCCAGACCGCGAAGGTGACGCCGGCCACCAGGATGACGAGCGGCACGAACCAGGCGGCGGCCGCGTCCGCGACGCGCTGGATCGGCGCCCGCGTCCGCTGGGCCTCGCCGACCATGCGGACGATGTGGGCCAGCAGGGTGTCGCGCCCCACCCGCTCGGCCCGGATCACCAGGCTCCCCGTGCCGTTGATCGTCGCCCCCACGACCCGGTCGCCGGCCCGCTTCTCCACCGGGGTCGCCTCGCCCGTGATCATGGACTCGTCCACCGCACTGGCGCCCTCCAGCACGACGCCGTCCACGGGCACCTTTTCGCCCGGCCGCACGCGCAGGCGGTCCCCCACCTGCACCCGTTCCAGCGGCACGTCCTCCTCGCGGCCGTCGTCCCGGACCAGCCGCGCCGTCGGCGGCGCGAGCCCCAGCAGCGCCTTGATCGCGCCGCTCGTCTTGCTCCTGGCCCGCAGCTCCAGCACCTGCCCGAGCAGCACCAGGGTGACGATGACGGCCGCCGGCTCGAAGTAGACCGCGATCTCGCCGCCGCGGCCGCGGAACGACTCGGGGAACAGGCCGGGGAACAGGGTCGCGGCCACGCTATAGAGGTAGGCCGCCCCCGTGCCGAGCCCGATCAAGGTGAACATGTTGAGGTGGCGGTTCACCACCGAGGCCCAGGCCCGCTCGAACAGCGGCCGGCCCGCCCACAGGACCACCGGCGTCGCCAGCAGGAACTGCAGCCGGGCGAGCGCGCCGCCGGAGAGGAGTTGCTGCAGCGGGCGGCCAGGCAGCATCTCCGACACCATGAACGCGACGATCGGCGCGCTGAGCGCGAGGCCGACCCGGAAGCGGCGGTTCATGTCCGCCAGCTCCGGGTTCGTCTCCTCGACCGTCACGGTGCGCGGTTCGAGCGCCATCCCGCAGATCGGGCAGACGCTGGGCTCGGACCGGACGACCTCCGGGTGCATCGGGCAGACGTAGTCGGTGCGGGTGGCCGGCGCTGTCACCTCGGCCGGCTCCAATGCCATCCCGCACTTGGGGCAGGCGCCGGGGCCCTTCTGCCGCACCTCGGGGTCCATCGGACAGGTGTAGTCCCGCTCCTTGTCGGCGGGAGCGGCCGCCGCCATGGGCTGGCGGGCGGGCCTTGGGCCGAGGAACCGGGCCGGGTCGGCCTTGAACGCGTGGACGCAGTGCTCGCTGCAGAAGTAGTAGGTCGTCCCCGCGTGCACGTGGGAGCCCGCGGCCCGCCGCGGGTCCACGGTCATCCCGCAGACCGGATCCAACGCCGCCCCGGCGGGCGGCGGAGGGGGGCTCACCTGAAGCATGGGAATCGCCCTCTTGCTCATGACCACACCTCCGTTTGCGCCAAGCTCCGGGGAAAATGCCTGATACCCATCCCCGGTATTCATGCGAACCCTATAATACCCCCTCCCCCTATGTCAAGCCTGTCCGCGAACGTCGGCCCGTCGGCCGAGCGCGCCCCCGCGAGCCGGTCGCCCCCATCACACCAACGCCACGCGACCAGGGCCCACTATTGAACCGGGACAAAAAACCGAGCCGGTTCGGGACAAATGACACTACCCGCCCTTCGTACGTAGGAGTAGGAGTACGCCGCCGCCCTTGACCTTGCGGGATTCTCCGCATCGCTGACGGGCCGGCGACGGATCCGCCCTCACCACGGAAGGAGGCCACCATGCGCAGCACGGCAGTGCAAGGCTTAGCCGGGATGGTCCGCGGAGCGGCTGTCCTGACCCTCCTGTTGACGGGATCGGCCTGGGAGCCGGCCTACGGTTTCGACGGAGGACCACACTCCGGCACGTTCAAGACCTGGGCCGTCGGCGTTCCCCCGCTGAACGGCTTCGACCCCCATGAAACCACGGATGATGTGACCGGCCTGACCGCGCACGTGGGCGCCCCGGCGATGGTCACGTCCATGGAGAACACCTGCGGGGGCTTCTGCGGCCTGATGTTCTGGAACCCGGTGACGAACGCGTTCAAGACCTACTGCGTGACCGGCGGCTTTCAGTTCTCGCTCGATATCGACCGCCGGGCCGCCTCCGGGGCTCCCCTGACCTTCGGCGGGGGCGACGCCTGGGCCACGGTCCAGGGCAACCCGGCCTTCAGCCCCTACATGAACTTCGCCGGGAGCGGGAGTTTCCGCCGGTGGGACGTCGGGGCCTTCCAGGCGACCGGCATCCGGGTGGATCAATCCAGCGGCAAGGTGTACTTCGGGAACACCTTCCCCGGCCAGATCATCGAGCTCGACCCGGTGAGCGGGACGGTGAGGAAATGGGATGTCATGAACAACCCCTATTTCCTCGTCGTGGAGGGGGGCGTGGTGTTCGCCACCGCGTTCACCGGGGGCGGCAAGCCGGACCAGATTCTCCGCCTCAACACCGCGACGGGCGAGCTGAAGCGCTGGACGCTCCCGACGCCCGGCTTCGCGACGGGCGGCTTCGGCATGCCCAACAGCATCGCCAAGGACGCGGCGGGCAGCATCTGGTTCACCGTGACCATGGCGAACCTCGTCGGCCGCCTGCGGGCCGGCGCGGACGGGACGCTGGGGACGGCCGACGATGTGATCGACGAGTTCTCGAAGGCGGGGATCGACAAACCCCACGCCATCGCGACCTCGGGCTCCGGCCCGACCCTGCAGAGCTACTTCACGGAGGCCATGGCGGACAAGGTGAGCGTGCTGACGGTCAGCGCGGCGAGCCCGATCAGCGCCACCGTGCCTCCGACCACGGAGACGGTGACGCCTACCACGACGACCGCGTCGCCCGTGGACTTCACGCCGACGGTCATCGAGGCCACGGTGACGCCGGTCGTCACGCCGGTCAGCAGCACCGACCCGAGCGGCATCGACCGCTTCCCCATCCCACCGGGCACCGTGGACCCGACCGGCATGACACGGGTCGCCTTCCCGAACACCGTGTACGGCTCGATGCACGGCAGCCACACCCTCTTCGAGTTCAAGAGCGAGGTGATCGTGGCGCCGCCGCCCGGCGAGGCGAAGGGCCGCATGACCGGTGGCGGGAACCTCATGGACGCCGCCGCCGGCCGGGTCACCCACGGGTTCGAGCTGCACTGCGACGCGACCAAGGGCCCCAACAACCTGCAAATTAACTGGGGGAAGGGCAACAAGTTCCACCTGGAGAGCCTGACCACGGCCTCCTGCAGCGACGATCCGGCCATCACGCCCACCCCGCCGGCCGCGCCGCTGGACACCCACAAGGGCGAGGGCACGGGCCGGTACAACGGCATCTCGGGCGCGACGGCCAAGTGGACCTTCACCGACGCCGGCGAGCCGGGCAAGAACGACACGGCGACGATCGAGGTGAAGGACGCGAGCAACACCGTCGTCCTCTCCGTGTCAGGCAGCCTCAAGGGCGGCAACCACCAGGCCCACAGCGACGACTAAGTTTTCCCGCGCCGACCGATCCGGGGGGAGCGGGCCGTCCCGCTCCCCCGCCCCCTGCCGCTTCATCGTCCTCCCCGCCCACGCTCGGCGTCGCCGGCCCCCGGCGCAGCTTACGCGTCGCCCCCCTTGTGTCACCCCCACTTTTATATTAGAGTCATTTGCTAGGTTTGCCGGCGCCTTGAGGAGTGCGCTCCCCGACCGGGAGGCGGCATGCGACGCCCGTCCACTGCGACGCGACGACCCATCCCGACCCTGGTCCGCCGCGCGGCGGCCGCCCTCAGCCCGCTCCTCGCCGGCCTCTGCCTGGCCGCCGTCCCCGCCCCGCTCTACGCCCAGACGAACGGCATCGAGCCCACCGGCCCGCGCTGGACGGTCTGCTTCACCCCGCCCGAAGACTGCACAAAAGCCATCGTCGCCGCGCTCGACGCGGCGCGGGACAGCGTCCTCGTCCAGGCCTACTCCTTCACCTCGGCCCCCATCGCCAAGGCCCTCGTGGACGCCCACACGCGCGGCGTCGCCGTCGAGGTCCTGCTGGACAAGAGCCAGCGGCGGGACCAGTACACCGTGGCCGACTTCCTCGCCCACGCCGGCGTGCCCACCTACATCGACGCCGCGCACGGCAAGGCCCACAACAAGATCATGGTCGTGGACGGGCTGACCGTCATCACCGGCTCCTTCAATTTCACCAAGGCCGCCGAGGACTCGAACGCGGAGAACCTGCTGGTCATCCGAGACAAAGCGCTGGCGGACCGGTACGTCGAGCACTGGCAGGCCCACGCGGACCATTCCGAGCCTTACGTCGCAAAGGGCGCAATCCCGTGAGCCGCGGGCGCCTCATGCCGGCGCCGGCGCTGCTCGCCTGGGCGCTCGCCGCCTGGGCCTGGGCCGGGCCCGGCCCCGATCGCGTGGAGGTGATCGGCGAGTACGACTACACCTACGGCGACGGCGAGAGCCTCGTCGCCGCCAAGGAGACGGCGAGGAGCCTGGCGGTCCGCCAGGCGCTGGAGTCCTACCAGCTCACGCTGAGCACCGCCTCGACGGTCCGGAATTTTCTGCTCACCGACGACGTCGTGCGGACGGTCGCCGGCGGCCTCCTCCACCAGCCAAAGTTCACGGAGCAGGTGGACGGGCACAGGATCCGAGTCAGGGTGACGGGCTACGTGATCCCGAGGGAGATCCAAGCACTCGCGGAGCAGCGGAGACTGCAGCGGGATTCTTCCGTGAGACGGGACGGCACGCCAGGCGACCTGGACTGCAAGGACTTTCCCAGCCAGGCCGCCGCCCAGGCCGAGCTGCGCAAGGACCCGTCGGACCCGAACCGGCTGGACCGGGACCGCAACGGGATCGCCTGCGAGAGCCTGCCGGGCCCCTACGACCGGGCGCCGGCCCCCAGAAGAAGCGGACGGTAGGACCACGCAGGGTGGAGCGGGGCGAGGCTGTGGCGGTTCATCCTGAACGAGGGGGTGCTCCCATGATGGTGTGGATCCAGTCCCTGACGCTCATTGCGGTCCTGCTCGGGGCGGCCCCCGTGGCGGAAGCTCAACTGGTCTCCATCTACAACCAGGGCAATGACAACACCTCCCTGCTGGTGGAAGCCGCCCTCAAGCGGCACCTGCGCGCGGAGGGCTACCAGGTCAAGAGCGGGACCAGGGACGGCTTCTTCGTGGTCCTGAGCTCCATGGAAGCCCGGACGGTCAAGGGCGAGCGCTTCGGCGTGTTCGGCAGCGTCCTCGTCGGCTCGCTGGACTGGAGCGACTGGGCCGACTCGCTGGTCCCGGAGGGCTGCAACAAGGAGCTCGCCACGGAGGTCAAAAACTTTCTCGGCGTGGAATTCGTCTACATCGACAATACGATCGCCACGGCCGCGAACGAAGAAGCCCTGGCGGAAATGCTCAGCACCTTCGTCAACAACTCGGTGCGCGCTGGCGCGTGTCAGTAATCATGCCAAATTGACCCCTGTCATCATGTGAAATTGACCCCTCTCC
>NZ_CEFZDU010000009.1:0-78046 GCF_979578155.1 Candidatus Nitrospira neuquenensis
AGAAATGACGCAACGAATCACTCCAGGGTAAGATTTCCAAATGGCTTGACAGGGCTCCATGATAAATTTTTCTGATTCTCACGGGTTGTGCCATCGCGCCCCGTCGAAATCCGGATGGACCTGGTGGGTCAGTTTGACTTCGTCTCCGTCCTTCACCCGCGAATCCTGCGTGGCGACGCGCCGGTTCACGGTCACCAGCAGCTCGCCCTTCTCCAGGAAGGTCACGAGCGGGCTCAGCCGCTCCGCGTGGGCCTGCAGCAGACCGCGCACCGTCGTCGGAGCCGCAAGCTCGAGTTGATACTCCGCCTCGTCGAGGCTTTGACGGAGCGTTTCGCCGAACAGCTTCACCGTGACCATGGTTTCCTTTCTTCGACCCGATCCCTTCTCCTACGGCGTGCCGCCTCCATCGTCCAGCCCGCGGTGACAGCGCAGACAGTCCGGCCGCTTGGGATGCCGCTCCGGCAGGGGGCGGACGCCACCCGGCGCGTGACAGCGGAGGCATGCCCCCTCCGTCCTGACCGCCTGATGGTCCGGCGTGGCGGGCACCGGCGGGTTGCGGTCCTTGGGAGAGGGTAACAGAGACACGAGCAGGACCACCAGGCCCGCCCCCAGAACATAGAGCCAATCCACCCTCCTGAAGGTCATGCGCCCTCGGGCCGACCCGCCGGCCCGCCGCGACCGGCCTCGTCCAACAGGTGCGCGATGTGCCGGACCCGGACTGCGCCCTTGAGCCGGTCGTTGAGCTGGATCATGCAGGCGGGGCAACTGGTCGCGACGATGTCCGCCCCGCTCTCCTCGATCGCGCGTCGCTTGCGGTCGAAGATGCGCCCCGAGGTCTCATAGTCTTTGACCAGGTAGGTGCCCGCCCCGCCCGCACAGCGGTCCGCATCGTCCATCTCCACGAAGTCCACGCCGGGCAGGCCTGCCAGGACCTGTCGAGGCTGGCGGGTGACCCCGGCCGCGCGAAGGTGGCAGGAGGAGTGGTAGGTGATCCTCCGGCGGAGGCCGGAGGGGCCCGCCTCCGTCGGCCCCGGAACCTCGGCCGCGACCTCGCTCACATGCTTGATCCGCCCGGCCAGCCGCCTGGCCGCCCCCTCCTCCGGCTCTCCCGCGAAGAGGCCGGCATAGTCCTTCAACATGAGGGTGCAGGAGGCGCAGCCGGTCACGACCGTCTCGTAGGATTCCAGCGAGGCCAGGTTGACGCGTGCCCCTTCCTTGGCGAGCGCCCGGTGGCCGTAGGTTTCGATCGGCGTCCCGGAGCAGCGCTGCGGCGGCAGGTCCGGCTCCATGCCATACCGCCGCAGCACCGCGATGACCGCGTCTCCCACCCCGTCGTCCAGGTAGTTGGCCGCGCAGCCGTGGAAGTACGCGACCCGCCGCCGCGGGGCGCCGTCACGCGGAATCAGCTCGGGGTAGCGGTCCCGCAGGTGCCGCGCCGCGAGCCGCGGCAGGGCCATCTCGCGGGGGAGCCGCGCCGTCGGGGCGATGCGCCTGAAGAAAGGGCGCGTCACCCATTCGAGCCAGGCCCTCGGCCCGGGCCGGTCCCAGAGCGGCTGGGTCCACGCGGCGAGCTTGAGCAGGGCCCCAAACAGGCCCGGCCGCTTATGCAGCGCGAGGACCAGGCCGGCGGCGCGGTTCGGCTGCTCGGCCCGCCGCCGCAGGATCAGCTCCGCCACGTCCACGCCGGCCGGACAGATGGTCCGGCAGGACTTACAGTTCAGGCAGGCCTCCACCACCCGCCTGGATTCCAGGTAGCTGTAGTCCTTCGCCGTGACGATCTCGAACCAGCCCCGCGAACTCATGTCCTCGGACTGGAAGACGTCGTAGACCGGGCAGACCGCGTTGCACTTCGCGCAGGTCGCGCAGGCCTTGCCGAAGCGCTCGTAGTCGATGTGCTCGGTGAAGGGGCGGTCGCTGAGCTTGACGCCGGGGTTCAGCACGCCGCCGGGGTCCAGCGCCCGTTTCACTTCGACGAAAAGGCCGTACAGCTCCTCGCCGAACATCCGGCGGACGACCTCGGCGCGGACCCGCCCGTCGCCGTGCTCGCCGCAGATGGAGCCGCCGAACCTCGACAGCACGGTCTCGTGGATCTCGCGGTGCCCCTCGACCATCCGCGCGAAATCCTCCGGGTCGTTCACGTCCAGCAGCGGGACGATATGCGCGTTGCCGTTGCCGATGTGACCGAAAATCGCCACGGGAACCCGCTGCTCCCGGAAGAACCCCGCCAGGTAGCGGATCAGGTCCGCCACCCGATCGGCGCGGACCACGACGTCGTCCACGTAGTTGATGGGCTTCTTCTTCCGGTCGTAGCGGTAGAGGGTGGGATAGAGGGCCTTGCGGGCCTTCCAGAGGGCGTCGCGCTGCTCCCGCTCGAAGGCGACGGTCGGGGCGCCGGCGAGCCGGAACCCCCCGCAGAGGGCGATAAGCCGCTCGGCCTGTTCCCGGACCGCCGGGCCTCCCGGCTCCTCGTCGAGCTCGACCAGCAGCGTGGCCGCGGCCTCGGCCGGGATGCCGTGGCGGTCCCGCCCGATCAAGTCCAGCGTGTTGCCGTCCATGACTTCCAGCGCGCTCGGCGCGAGGGCGAGGAGGTGCGGCACCGCCTCCCCGACTTCCTCCAGGTGACGGAAGTGCAGGAGCGCCGTCGCCGTGGCCCTGGGCCGGTCCACGAGGCGGATCCGCGCCTCGCTGATCACGCCCAGCGTGCCTTCGCTGCCGACGAACAGCTTGGGCAAGTCGAACAGGCCGGCGTCCAGCCCCTCTTCGATCCCGAAGAGGTTGTAGCCGGAGCTGTTTTTGCTGACGGTCGGCCGCTTGGCGCGGATCAGCCCGCGGTGGCGGCGGACCAGATCGAGGACCGCCGCGAGCGACCGGTGCTCCGCCAGAACCGATGCCAGGGCCGGCTCGTCGAGCCGATAGGGCCGTGCCTCTATCCACCGCCCGTCCGCCAGACAGACCCGCAGCGCCTTCACATTGTCCTTGACCGAGCCGTAGCGAAGGGTGTGCGGTCCGGAGGAATTGTTCGCCAGCATGCCGCCCAGCTTGCACATCTCGCCGCTCGAGGGGTCGGGGCCGAAGAGGAGCCCCTGCCGACCGAGACGCCTGTTCAGCTCGGCTAGCACGATCCCCGGCTGCACGCGGGCCCAGCGTTCCTCGCGGTTCACTTCCAGGATGCGGTTCAGCCGGGAGACGTCCAGGATGATGCCGGGGCCGACGGCCGAGCCCGTGAGGTTCGTGCCGGCCGCGCGCGCCGTCAGTGGCACGCCGTGACGGCGCGCGTAGCCGACGACGGCCGCGATGTCCTGCTCCGTGTCGGCCGTCACGACGGCCTGGGGCGGGATGCGGTAGAGGCTCGCGTCCACCGCGTAGGCCGTGAGGCTCGGCCCGTCGTCGAGGACCTTGCCGGCACCCAGAAGGCGGCGGAGGTCGGCCGCGACGGCGCGTGTCCTGGCGGGCTTTAGCAGTTCCATCGGGAGGTCAGGGGGCGATTCGGGCCATTGTAGTCGGAGGGCGAACGGAGGGACAAGGGCGCGGGGCCGCCGCGGCGGCGGATCAGGACGGCTCGGCCTGGCCGGAGGTCAGGCAGCTCAGCATGTCGCCCTCGCCGGCGAGGCCGCCCTCGTCGAGCCCCGAGGTCCCCAGGGAGTCCGACCTCTCGTCCGCCCCCTCGCTGAGACCGTTGACTTCCAGCCCCTCGCCCATCGGCAGGTCCGCCTGCTGCGGCTCGCCCAGCTCCTTGAACTCGTGCAGCGGCGGCAGCTCCGACAGGTCGCGCAGGCCGAAGTGCTGGAGGAAGTACTTGGTCGTCCCGTAGAGGATCGGCCGCCCCGGCTCGTCGCGCCGGCCCACGATCCTGACCAGCTTGCGCTCGAGCAGGGTGCGCAGCACCCCGGACGTCTCCACACCGCGGATCTGCTCGATCTCCGCCCGCACGATCGGCTGCTTGTAGGCGATGATCGCCAAGGACTCGAGCGCGGACCGGGACAGCCTGGGCGCCTGCTTCGCCTTTTCGAGGCGCTTGAGCCAGGGGGCGTAGGCCGGCTTGGTGACGATCTGGTAGCCGCCCGCGAGCTCGACGAGCTGGAGGCCCCGTCCTTCCAGGGCATAGTCCTGTTGGAGCGACCGGACCGCCTCCAGGATCTCCTGCCGCGCCGCGCCCTCCGCGACCAGCTTCATCCGGTCCAGGCTCACGGGCTCGTGGGACACGAACAGAACCGCCTCCAGGATGGCCTTGAGCTCCCGCAAGGCCAACTCGCCGGCCGCCGCATCTCCGGCGGACGCCGCGGCGTTCTCCGGTGAGGAGTCCGTGACCGCGTCGGGCCCCGGCCCTGCGGCCCGGACGGTCTCGACGCCGTCGTCCCGTCGTTTGGCGATGTCGCTCATGCGCTCGTCCTCCTGCTCAGGGTACCAGGGGCTCGACCTCGCAGACCGTCAGCTCGTCCGACGGCAGGAAGGCCCGCGAGACCAGGATCGGCCCGAACGACTCGCCCTGGAACACGCGGATCAGCCGCAGCCTGGCCAACTCCAGCAGCGCCAGGAAGGTCACGATCACGAGGAGGCGCGTTTCCTGGCCCTCGAAGAGCTCCGCGAAAGTCACCGATCCCTTCCCGGTCAGGACGTCGAGGATCGCGTTCATGCGGTCCTTGACCGTGAGATTCTCGGGCACGATCTCCAGCAGGCGTCGGCCCGACGTCCTGGCGAGGATGCCCTGCAGCGCGTCCACGAGGTCGAACAGGCTGACCTCCTCGATCGGCGCGTCCAGGAGCCGGCCCGGCTTCACGTCCAGCGGCTCCCTGGCGTAGATTTCCCGCCACAGGCGCTCCCGTTCGTCGAGGTCGGCGGCGGCCTCCTTGAAACGTTTGTATTCGAGCAGGCGCCGGACCAGCTCGTCGCGGGGGTCTTCCCCCTCCTCCGCCTCGTCGGCCGCTTCGTCAAGGGGCAGGAGCATCCGAGACTTGATGTGCACCAGCGTCGAAGCCATGACCAAGAATTCCCCGGCCACCGTGAGGTTCAGGGACTTCATGACGCTCAGGTAGTCGAGATACTGCTGTGTGATCAGGGCGATGGGGATGTCGTAGATATTGACCTCGTTCTTTTTGATCAGGTGGAGCAGAAGGTCCAAGGGACCTTCAAACTTTTCCAGCCGAACTTGATAGGGAATCTCCATCTGGTCCATGGCGCCTCGTCCTGAAAATTGCATACCTTATACCAGCATATGTGGCCTTAAGCAAGGAGAATTCTATATATAGTGGCGCTTACGCTCTGGAGCCCTTCCGGCCCCAAAGCAGGAGGAAGAGGGTCGCGGCGAACAGGCCGGCCGCGACGACGTAGAGGACCCGAGGCTCCCTGAGCCCCTTGGCTCTGACGGGCACCCGACTCACCTTGGCCCCTTCGAAGCCGGGGTCCACGTCGAACAGGACGTCGGCGAAGTCGTCTTGGGCCTCGAAGCGGGCATCGGAGAAATCGGCCCGCCCGTGGAACCGGGCCTCGCGGAAGGTTGCAGGCTGGTGGAACTCGGAGAACCGGAAGAAGGCCTCCCGCGCGAAGCGGGCGCCAGAAAAGTCGAGCGGTCCGCCGAACCGGCTGCCGGAGAAGCCCGTGCCCATCGAGAAGGTCGCGCGGGGGAAGGCGGCCTCTTTCTCGAAGACGACCTCCAGGAACTCCGACAGCCCCCTGAAGTCCGCCTCGCGGAAGTCGGCTTCCTGGACAAAGACCGCGCGGTGGAACCGCGTATGCGGGCCGAAGGTCGTCCGCTCGAACCGGGCTGGCCCTTCGAAGAGCGCCTGCACGAAGAATCCCTCGCCGAGCAGAACCGCCCCGGAGAAGTCCGCCCGGTCCAAGAAGGCCGTGCGCGACAGGTCCACGACGTGCTCGAACGTCGTGCCGGTCAGGACGAGCGGCCCCGCCACGACCAGCACGCCCGCGCCCAGATTCGCCGACAGCCGGCCTCGGACTCGAGCGTCCCGGATCGTCACCGGACCGGTGATCACCCGTACCTCCGTGAGCCGTTCGCCTTGGAGCCGGTCTCGCAGGTGCGGCGGCGCCGACGCGGCGACCGGCGCCGCCGGGGCCGGGGCGATCCGGTCCAGCGACAGGTCGCCGGTGATGACCACGCCGGCGAGGTCCACGCCCCTGCCCTCCCCGAGCGCGGTCAGCACCGTCTCGGCCGCCACGGCGCGGGCGGCACGCTCATCGTCCGAACAATCGGGGCCCAGGTGTCTGACCAACACGAGGGCGCCCGGCTCCTCCTGCTCCATCGAGCAGGAACCGGACGCCGGAGCGGGGACGAGGACCGGCACGGCCGCCGCGAGCCAGCCGAGTGCGAAGCCGAGGCGGCGACCGAGCGCGCGTCTGCGAGGAACCCGCCGGGGCGGACTCGAGACGCCGCGACGAGGGCCGGTCAACCGGTCAAGCTCCGCCTTTACAGGGTTGGAGGCCCCCCGTAGAATGGACGAGGCGTTCGGCCGTGAGGAGGACACCATGGGCGGATGGCGAGGGACGGCGTCGGCGTTGATGCTCCTGGGGGCCCTGCTGGCGCCCGCGGCCGCCACGGGGGCGGACTGGACCGTGGAGGTGCCGGTGCTCGCCGCGATCCAGGAAAACGATCGCGGGGTCTTCACGGTGCTGGTCCTGACGTGGGACCGCCGGCCCGCCCCCGACCCCCTCGAGCTCCACTGGGGCAACCGGCGCATCACGGTCAAGGGGGAGGGGCTCGACGCCATCGGCCATGCCCTCGCCTACGCGCTCAGTCGCTCCTCCGGCGCCCCTCCCACCGGCACGATCACCCTCTACGGAGCCTCCTATGCCCCGGTCGGCAGCGACGGACCGAGCGCCGGCGCCGTGATGACCGTCGGCTTCCTCGCCCTCCTGCGCGGCGACCAGATCCGGCGCGGCATCGCCCTGACCGGCACGATCGAAGCGGGCGGGCGCATCGGCCCAGTCGGCGCGATTGCGGACAAGATCCGCTCCGCCGTCCGTGAAGGCTGCCGCACGGTCCTGATTCCCGACGGGCAGTTGTACGACACGAGGTGGGACCTGCCGGCGCTCGCGTCGAGCCTCGGCGTCTCGGTGAAGGAAGTCGGGACGATCGATGAGGCCTACGAGCTGATGACGGGCCGGCGCTTGTGAACCAGGGCCGCGGGGCCGACGTTCGACCGCCGGGCCGGCGGTCTACGACGCATACTCGTCGTCCTCACCCGGCAGGTCCTCCGGCTTGTCGAGATAATCCTCATCGGACTCTTCCTCGTCCATCGGCAGCTCGTCTTCAGCCATGTCGTCGGTCATCTCGTCCACGAGGTCGTCTTCCTCGGGCATGTCCAAACCCTCGTCCAGCAGGTCTTCGGCGCTGACCTTGGGCTTCGGCTCGCGCGCGAGCGAAGACGGCCCCCGCTCCTGAAGGGAGGGTGCGGCCGCCGGAGCGATCGGCTGGCCGGCCTCCGGTTTCACGGCCTGGGCCGGCGGCGCGGGCTTCTTGGTCGATTGCTTGGCGGGCTTGACGGCCGGCTTCTTGGGGGTCCGCTTCGGGGGAGACGGCTTCGTCGTCGGCTTCGACTTGGCCTTCGATGCGGCCTTGGGACGCTTGGACGCAGCTTTCCGGACAACAGGCTTTTTCCGAGGGGCCGCCTTCGTCGCCTTTTTCCCCTTGCCGGGTTTGCGCTTCGCCGGCCTCTTGGGCGTGGCCCTCTGCTTCGCCGCTTTCCGCTTCGTCGCCATCGTCCTTCCCCCCTTGCTGGTTCGTCCCCTGGGCAGCGGAAGCCCGCTGGGGTCCCCATCTAGCACGAATCGCTTCCCTCTTGCAACCGGAAGGCCTGCCGCCTCCGGCGCCCACGAGTCGGCGCCCGATCAAGGCACGACCCAGACGTTGACGTAGGCCGGGAGGCTGTCCGCTCCCCGCACGGTGTCGGGCCCCCGCATGTCCGTCACCCGCAGCTTGAAGCGCAGGAGCCGCTTCCGGGACACCCGCGGCGCCACGAAGGAGGCCTTGGCCGCATCCTGGTCCAGCAGCGAGACCTTGTGGCCGCGGACCTGGACCCACTCGTACCTCAGGGGGTCGCCGTCCGGGTCTCGGCTCCGCAGACCGTTGAGGACGACCTTGGCGCCCCCCTTGACCGTCATGTCCTCGCCCGCATCCGCCACCGGTATCCGGTTGGGCGAGCCGTCCCCCTTGACGATCACCTCCAGCGCCCCCCACCGGCCGCGGTTCGTCACGGTGAGGCGGGCCCGGCCGTTGCCCACGATCCGCACCTGCCCGTCCGGTTGGACCGTCACCACCGCGGCGTCGGAGGTTTCGTACACGCTTCCCGCCGCGGCGCCGACAAGCTTCCGGGCGACGCCGTCCGCGAACTGCCCGATCACCGGCAGCTCGATCAGCTTGCCGACCGTGTCGAGCCGCCACGGCTTCTCCACCTCGAACTCGACGGCCTGGAGCGGCGCGATCGGCTCGACCCGCACGAGCACCTCGTCGAACTCCTGGTGTCCGGCGAGCCGACCGCTGGCCACCTCCCCCACCGCCAGCAGTCTCATCAACCCGATCGCGTCCACCGGGACCGTGAGGGTTCCGCCGTAGGGAGGCGACGAGGCCGCGGTCGCGACCAGGGCCGGCTCGGCCTGTTGCAGGGGGACCGGCTCCTCTTCCTGCCGGTACCAGAGGTAGGAAACCCGACGCATGCCCCGCTCGGTCCCGAGGTCGACCGTCGCCGAGATGACGGCACCGGGCTCAAGGACCGTGTCCTCGGCCGGCGCGATGATCGTGAACGCGGAGGAAGAACCGGCCCAGGCGAGCACCAGGGCGAGCGCCGGGAGACCAACCGGTTTCCACCGGAAGCTCGCCGCCTCACGCAGGATGGATGTGCGTCCCATACGCGACCTCACCGCCCCTCGGCCAGGTGGCGGGAGTATAACAGGGCGGCCTGGAGGGGACCAGCATCGGGCAAGGGCGAGGAACCGGGGCACTCCCGCTTGACTCGACGCCCCCCACGGCTTATCTCTCTTCCGTCATCGCGGGGCTCGGCAACCGAGTGTGTCGGCCGTCCGTTCAACGGCGGAGGCCATCCGCGTCCGAATCCTTTACCCGGCCAATGTCTCTCAGGTACAGTGATTCCACCATCGGTGTGGCCGCTTCGGGAGGGAGCAGGGTGCTGAAGAAGGTCGGTGTCGCGCTCGTCGTCGGCCTGTCGCTGACCGCAGGATGGCCCAGCCTTGCCACCCCCCCGGCCTTCACCATTACGATCGACAGCAGTTCCCCCTACTACCAGCCGGCCGTCGCGAGGGTCGTGACCGGTGCGCCGATCCGCTGGGACAATCCGACCGCGTCTTACCACACGGTGACCCACGACGGGTGCGCGACCGAAGGCCCCTGTCTGTTCGACTCGGGCTCCGTCCCGCCCAACGGCAGTTACACGGTGCCGGGGCTTCCGCCCGGCCGGTACCCCTACCACTGCCGGCTGCATCCGATCATGCGGGGCGTCCTGACCGTGTCCGACGCCCAGGTCGGCCCCGAACAGACCTGACCGGCCTTCCGCCGCGGCACCTTGCCTGCCGGCCGGGGTTTTGTGTACCCTGGGCCGACCGCACCCCGGACGGAGCAGGTGACCGCATGCCCCCCGCACCACCCTCATCAGTTCAGAGTCTCGTCGAGGAGCTGGTCCGCCATCCCGTCAACGACAACCGTTTTTTCCGCGCCTTCGCCGCGGCACCGCTGACGCAGGCGCAGCTCCGCACCTTCCTCCGGCAATACCAGTACTTCTGCAAGCACTTCGTCAAGGCGCTGGAGGGACTGCTCTACGCCACCCCGCTCGACGAGGTCGCAATGCGGACGCGGCTCATCCAGACCCTCCACTCCGAGACGGGAGCTGGCCGGTCCGACCGCGCCCACATCACGCTCCTCAACCGGTTCGCCTCGGCCGTCGGCCTCTCCGAGGAAGAGCTGGCCCGGACGATCCCCCTGCCCGAGGTCGGAGACTACCTGGCGCTCCTGCATCGTCTCTTCACTCAATGCGGCCACCTCGTGGCGCTCGGATCGGAGGCGGCGGTCGAGATCACGGCGGGCTCGGAGTTCCGCTACTTCTTTCCTGGTCTAAGGAATCACTACACATTCTCGACCGAAGACATTGAATTTTTTTATCTTCATCTTCGCGAAGAGGCCTGTCACGCGGACTGGCTCCGCGAGGCGGTGGAGCGGACCGTCCGCATGCCGCAGGACCTGGAGCTGGTCGCGGCCGGCGCCAGGGAGACGGCGGAGGGGTGGCTACGGTTCTGGGACGCCATCCACCAGGCGGTCTTCCGCGACCGGCCGGTGGCCGCCGGGTAGGCGGGGCGAGGAACGGTATGGAGACAACCGGGGGTATGGCGGTCCCGTCGGTTCGTGTCGAGCGACTCGACCTCACGGAGGCGGTCCTCAAGCTTCGCGCCTGGCGGATGCCGGACATGGTGGTCTACCGGCATCAGCCGGACGAATGGTGGCTCACCCCGTTGGACGACAACCTGCCGCTCCTCCGGCTGAACGAGGCGGGCATCCAGCTCCTGACCGCCGTGGACGGCCGGTCCACGCTCGGAGCGCTGCTCGGCCGGTTCGGCCATCTCGTCTGCGGCTCGGACGGTGAGACCGGTCGGTGGCTGCTGGAACGGTGGGCCCTGCCCCGCTACTCGCTCTGTTACTACGGGACCGAGCCGCCGACGGGCGACCGGCACGGCGCGCGCTGGGACCTGCTTCTGCAGCAAATCCGCGAGGGCTGGTCCGGCGAGGAGGGCTTCGAGGGCGAGTCCCACCTCTCCGAGTTCCACCTGCGCGACATCGCGACGCAGGAGGGGCACTTCGATACGGTGGAGACCACTGTCTCACACCTGTTCCGCGAGCCCTGCGAGGCCCTCCAGGGCTTGACCTACGGCCGGCTCCTCGCCCGTCACCTGCGGCGCATGGGCTGGCTGACCCCTCGACCCAAGGTGATCCTCGAGGTCGGCGGCGGGCTCGGTTACGTCGCCCACGAGATGGCCAAGGAGCTGTTGCCCGTCGAGCGGCAGGCCTCCCGGTACCTATTCCTCGACCTCACCCGGCCGTTCCTAGGCTCCCAGCTCGGCCTCTCGCGGCGGGGCGGATGGGACAGCCGGGCGGTCCAGGCCAACGCGGAGTGGCTGCCGCTCCGCGACGCGAGCGTGGACCTGGTCATCGACAACGAGAACCTCGCGGACATGACCCCCGTCCAGCTCACGCCCCGGGAGCTCAAGACCAACCGGGGCGACACGCCCCTGCACCAGGAGGCGCTCGACTGGATCAGGCGCATCCGCCTCCCGATCGCGCCGGAGCCGACGTCGGAGGTCATCTTCAACCTGGGGCCGATCCGGTTCCTCGCCGAGCTTTGGCGCGTCCTGCGTCCCGGCGGCCGGGCCGTCCTCATCGAGTTCGGGGTCGAGGAGGGCTGGCCGCAGCCGGTCAAGCTCCCTGGCCATACGGAGTACGAGGTCCAGTACGGCCACCTCCGGCTGGCTGCGCGGTGGCTGGGCTTCCAGGAGCGGTACACCGCCCTGCCCCAGTTCATGGTCATCAAGCCCGACACCAAGCTCCTATGCACGGGCGCCGCCTACACGATTCAGCGCCTCTGTGCCGCCGTCGGCAAACCCTTCTCCATCCGCGCCTACACGGAGCAGGAGCTGGCCCGGGCGCTGGGCGACATGCTGCCCAAGCTCCTCGGCTGCCACTACCACGAGGTCATCGACCCGGCCTGGTTCGGGCTCTGGGACTTCAAGGTGTTGTTGCTGGAGAAGCCGGGCGGCCTGCCCCGGCCGGTGGTCCGGGAGTCGAAGGGCTTTCGCTGGTACTCGCAGGGACGCTAAACACATGAAGGCGAAACGTGAAGCGTAGGCCGGGGGGTAAGGCGGCCTCGTCCGTCGTCCGACCCTTCACGTCTCACGGCACTCCAGGCGTTCCGCCAGGTCCAGCACGATCCCCTCCCGCAGGCCCAGGTCGCTGACGAGGCAGTCGGTCACGCCCAGCGTTTCCATCGCGACGCGCAGGATCAACGTCCCCGCCACGATGACGTCCTCCCGCCCCGCCTCCAGGCCGGGCAAGCCGCGTCGCTCCGCGGCGCGCAGCCGGAGCATCTGCCCTTCGAGCGCCCGCACCCGATCCAACGCCAGGCGGAAGTTGTGGATGCGCGCCGGCTCGTAGGCCGGTAAGCGCTGCACCATCGCGGCCAGCGAGGTGATCGTCCCGGCCGTCCCCACGAAAGTCGCGCCCTCCGGGGAATCGAGTTCCGCCAGCACGGCCCGGGTCCGCGCCGCGACCAGGTCGGCGGCGGCCCGGACCTGCGCGGGCGAGGGCGGATCGTCGTGCAGGATGTCCTCGGTCAGCCGCACGACCCCGATGTTGACGGAGCGGAGGGCCGGCGGCCGGCCCGGCCGGTCGTGGATGAACTCCGTGCTCCCCCCGCCGATGTCCAGGCCCAGGATCGCCCCGACGCCGGCCGGCAGCCCCGACCTGATGCCCAGCACCGTGCGCCTGGCCTCCTCCTCCCCCGTGAGGACCTCGACCGCAAACCCGGCCTCCCGCTCGGCGAGGGCGAGAAATTCCTCCCGGTTCTCCGCGTCGCGGACCGCGCTCGTCGCGACGGCCGATTCGGCCTCCACTCCCAGTCGGCGGATCACGGCCCGCCAGTCCCGCAGCGCGGCGAGCACCCGGGCTATCGGCGCCGGCTGGAGCCTCCGCCCGCGGGCCACCCCCTCGCCCAACCGCAGGAGGCGGCGGTCCGCATGGACCGCCTGCACCCGTCGGTCGTCCGACACCCGCGCGACCAACAGGCGGCAGGTCAAGGTTCCGATGTCCACGCCGGCGAGAAGCCTGCCGACCGAGGGATCGTTCGCCATGCGGCTACCGTCCGCTCCTTGTCTCGTCGATCTCGGCCAGCAGTTTCGCGCGCTCGGCCTGGAGCAGGCGGACCTGTTCCACGGCCCGACCGATCTCCACGTCGGCCATCACCTGCTCGGCCGTCTCCCCCCGCTCGTGCAGCTCGACCGCCCGCTCGCCGATGTCCCGGCAGAGGTCGTCGAGTCGCTGCTCCAGCTTGCGGAGGTCCAGCCGCAGTTGCAGCAGCTCCGTCTCGACCAGCGCCCTGGTCGCGACGTGGGCCGTGCCGTAGCGCAGCCCCGCCCAGCCCGCCTTCACGTCGTGCGCCAGCCGTTGCAGCAGTCCCATGTCCCCTCCCCGACGAGGCCGCGCCTCGCCGTCAGCTCACGGACCCGAGCGCTAGCTTCTCCCGCCACCGGCGCAGCATCGCCGCACGCAGGCCCCGGTGCTCCGGCCGCGCCAGCGCCGGGTCCGCCGCGACCAGGGCGAAGGCCTCCCGCCTGGCCTGATCCAGCAGGGTGGCGTCCCGCAGCAGGTTGGCGGCGCGAAACTCCGGCGCGCCCCATTGGCGCACCCCGAAAAACTCGCCCGGCCCCCTGATCCGCAGGTCTTCCTCCGCGATCACGAACCCGTCCGTGGAGGCGACGAGCGCCTCCAGCCGCTGCCGCGCCGGCCGGCCGCCGGAGTCGGCCGGCGCGGCGGGCGCCGCCCCGCCGCGCTCGTCCTCCACGCGTCTTGCCCGGCCGGACATGAGCAGGAGACACCAGGCTTGGTGGCCGCCGCGCCCGACCCGCCCGCGGAGTTGGTGGAGCTGGGCCAGGCCGAACCGCTCCGCGTGCTCGATGAGCATGACCGTCGCGTTCGGCACGTCCACGCCCACCTCGATGACGGTCGTCGCCACGAGGATCTGGACCTCGCCGGACTTGAAGGCCGCCATCGTCCGCTCCTTCTCCTCCGCCTTCATCCGCCCGTGGAGCAACCCGATCCGGTAGGCCTTGAGCTCGCGGGCCTGCAGGCGCTCGGCCGCCTGGATCGCCGCCTGCAGGTCCACCTTCTCCGACTCCTCGACGAGGGGGTAGACCAGGTACCCCTGCCGGCCCGCCCGGACCTCGTCCTCGAGCAGCCGATAGGCCCGCCGGCGCTCCGCCTCCCGAAACAGCAGCGTCCGGACCGGCCTCCGGCCGGGCGGCAGCCGGTCGATCACCGACACGTCCAGGTCTCCGTAGACCGTCATCGCGAGCGTGCGGGGAATCGGCGTCGCGGTCATCACGAGCACGTCGGGATGGTAGCCCTTCTCCAGGAGGGTCTTGCGCTGTAGGACGCCGAATTTGTGCTGCTCGTCAATCACCGCGAGCCCCAGCTTGGCGAACCGCACCCCCTTCTGGATCAGCGCGTGCGTGCCGACCACCACCTGCGCCTCCCCCCCTTCGATCCGGCGGAGGGCCTCGTTCCGCGCTCGCCCGCCGCCGCGGCTCTTGAGCAGCACCGTCTCCAGCCCGAGCGCGCGGAGCGACTCCCGGAGGTTCAGGTAATGCTGCTCGGCGAGGATCTCCGTGGGCGCCATCAGCGCCGCCTGGTAGCCGGACCCGCAGGCGACGACGATCGCGTGCAAGGCCACGACCGTCTTGCCGCATCCCACATCGCCCTGGAGCAGCCGGTTCATGGGCCGGGCCGCCGCCATGTCGGCGCGGATCTCCGCCACGACCCTGGCCTGCGCCGGCGTGAGACGGAACGGCAGCAGTGCCCGCAGCCGGTCGAGCAGCGGTGTATCCACGTCGAACCGGATACCCTTCACCTCCGTCTTCACCTCGCGCTGGCGCAGGGCCAACCCGACTTCGAGCAGGAGCAATTCCTCGAAGGCGAGCCGACGGCGGGCCGGGGTCGCCCCGCGGTCGAGCGCCGCCGCGTCCGTGCCGGGCGAGGGAAAATGGACCTCCCGCACCGCCTCGCCGAAGGGGGGCAACCCTTGCCGGCGCAGGATCGCCGCGGGGACCACGTCCTCCACGCTCCCGGCATACTGGTCGAGGGCGACCTTGACCATGGACCGGATCAGCCGGGACGTAAGCCCCCTGGTTTCGTGGTAAATCGGCACGATCCGTCCGACGTGGAGCGGTGCTTCGTCGTCGGCGTCCAGCACCTCGTACTGAGGGCTGTCCATCCGCAGGTCGGTCCAGCCGCCGCGCCCCGCCGTCACCGTCCCGCTCAGCATCACGGCGGCACCCGGCGCGAGCAGCCTCTCTAGATAGGACTGGTTGAAGAACACCGCGACGACCCGTCCCGTGCCGTCCTCCACTGTCGCCTGCACGATCGTGAGCCCGCGCCGTCTCGTCCGCGCGGCCCCGCACCGGCTCACGCGCCCGCAGACCGTGGCCCTCGCGCCCGGCGTCAGCCTGCCGATGGGGGTCAGCGCCGACCGGTCCTCGTAGCGCCAGGGCAGGAACCAGAGGAGGTCCTCGACGGTCCTGATCCCGACCCGCTCCAGGAGGAGGGCGCGTTTCGGCCCGACGCCCCGCGCGTAACGAATCGGCAGGTCCCAGACCGGCGCGGGAGGCGACGGCGCGACGGTCGGCGCGGAGGCGCGCACCGAAGGGGCCGGCGCCGCGGCCGCTCCGAGCCGGCCGAGAATCACCTTTGCCGCCGCGAGGCAGCTCCTGCGCTCCTCCGGCGCCGCGTCTTCGTCGTAGCCGGAGAAGAGCTGGCGCAGGGCCAGGAGGTCCGCCTCGACCGGCGGTGGCTGGATCCGGTCGGCGAGCACCCGGACCACCTGATCGGACACGAGGCGGCCCAGGTTCTTCACCGTGGAGATCCTGGCATAGCCGTCGCGGCTGGCGAAGTCGATCGGGCGGGTCAACACCGTGAGAAGCCGCTGGAGCGGGTCCCGCGGCGGCGGCGAAGAGACGCCGGTGCAGGGCCGGTTGATCTCACGGGTTCCCTGTCGCATGCCCAAGACCCTCGGTGGCGGAGGGTTGCAGCCGTGGCGGGCGCTATGGTAGCATGGCGCCCTCGCTCGGACAATTACGGAGCGGCGGTTCACGGAAGGAGCGCGACGGTGGCCTACACATGCGACCTGTGCGGCAAGACCCACCAGACCGGACATAACGTCAGCCACGCCAACAACAAGACGAAGCGGACGTTCAACCCCAACCTCCAGCGCGTCAAGGCGTTGATCAACGGCGCGGCGCGGCGCATCCGCGTCTGCACCCGCTGCCTGCGGTCCGGCCTCGTCAAGAAAGCCGTCTAACCCTCCCCGCCCATCGGCCCGTCGGTCTCCCCGCAGTCCGCGGCTCTCCCCGTGGAGAATCGGGGGGACCCGTCCGTTCACCCTGTCGCCTTCTGCCCAGCCCCCCGCCGAGTTCCTATCCCTTTGCACGACAGACGCCGCCGCGGCCTATTCTCCGCGAAACCGACCGCGGGTACATGCGGGCTAAGGTGTCGCACTCAACCGGACTGATCTTCCCGCTGCTGTTCTCCTCGCTCCACTCGGTCCGCGACGCTGATCCTGCTCAACCTGCCCTCCGCCCTCCTCGGCGGCGTCCTGACCCTCTGGATCACGGGGGAATACTCAAGCGCGCCGGCCTCGCTCGGGTTCAACAGCCTGTTCGGCATGGCCGTGGACAACGGCCTCGTCCTGGTCCCCTACTTCCACGAGCTGCGCCGCGAGGGGCTGGCGCACGAGGAGGCGGTGGTGACCGGCTGTTTCCTGCGCCCCGTCCTGATGACCGCCCTGACGACGTGGCTCGGCCTGCTGCCCCCGGCCGTCGCCCAGGGCACGGGCGCGGAAGTCCAGCCCCCGCTGGCCGTCGTGGTGATCGGCGGATTGATCACCTCGACCCTCCTGACGCTGGTCGTTCTGCCGGCGCTCTACCACTGGTTCGAGGAACGACAGACCGACTGAGGGGGGCGGGGTCGAGCCAGCAGGGGCGCGCGTTACCGGCGGTCTCTCGGCGCAATCGAGCGGATGTAGGCGACGATGTCCTTGATGTCCTCGTCGGCGAGCGTCTCGCTCCAGCCGTGCATGGCCGAGAACGACCGTCCCTGCCTGATCGTGAACCAGAGGTCGAAGTCGTCCTTCACGCGCGAGGGATGGGAGCGAAAGTTGGTCGGTGGGATCGACAGGGAGGCCGCGTCCGGCCCCTTCCCGTCCAGCCCCTCGCCGTGGCAACGCAGGCAGTGGCGCTCGTACAGCACCCGGCCGTGCCGGGGATCGGCCGGTAAATGGCCTTCGAGCCCCGGCTGCGCCCAGAGCAGGCCGACGCCAGAAAGCGCGGTCGCGATCGCTTGGACGATCCACCGGCCCGGTCTCATACGCCCTTCGTTCGATGGGCTGGGGTGGCTGGTGGGGAAAGGTTTGGAGCGGGTGACGGGATTTGAACCCGCGACCGACGGCTTGGGAAGCCGCTGCGCTACCACTGCGCTACACCCGCTCCCTGGTCGGAATCTCAAAGAGGGACGAATCCTACGCCGCCGCCGCCGGGCAAGTCAAGGACGGTCCGGGCGATACTCCAGCGTGGCGCACTTGCGCTTGCCGATTCGGAGGCGGTAGAGCCGGCCCGGGGCGAGCGCCAGGCTCGCGGCCGGGTCCGTTTGCTTCTCCTCATCCACCTCCACCCCGCCCTGCGCGATGAGCCGGCGCGCCTCGCTCTTGCTCGGCACCAGCCCGGTCTTGGCCACGAGGTCCACGAGCCCGATCGCGGGCGCGGCGCGGTCGGCCACGTCCGCGCCGCCCAGCACCACACGCGCGTCCGGCTCGGCCGGAAATTCCCGTTCCCGGAACCGCTGCCGGAACTCGGCCAGCGCCCGCGCCGCCGCCTCCGGCCCGTGGTAGCGCGCGACGAGCTGCTCGGCGAGCGCCGTCTTCGCCTCCATCGGATGGCGCGCCTTGACCGCGGCCAGGTCCTCCGTCGTCAGCAGCTCGTAGTACCGGAGCATCAGCGCGTCGCTCACGGACATGAGCTTGCCGAACATGTCCTCGGGCCGGTCCTCCAGCGCGATGTAGTTGCCGAAGCTCTTGCTCATCTTGCGGACGCCGTCCGTGCCTTCCAGCAATGGCATCGTCAGCACGACCTGCGGCTCCTGTCCGTAGTCGCGCTGCAGGTCGCGCCCGACGAGGAGGTTGAACTTCTGGTCCGTGCCGCCGAGCTCCACGTCCGCCCGCAGCTCGACCGAGTCGTACCCCTGGATGAGCGGATAGAGGAACTCGTGGACGCTGATCGGACGCTGTTCGTGGTAGCGCTTGTGGAAGTCCTCGCGCTCCAGCATCCGCGCGACCCGGTAGCGGGCGCTGAGCTGGATCAGCCCCTCCGCCGTCATCGCGCCCATCCACCGGCTGTTGAAGTCCACGGTCGTCTTCGCCCGGTCGAGGATCTTGAAGATCTGCCGCTCGTAGGTCTTGGCGTTCTCCTGCACCTGGGCGCGGGTCAGCGCGACCCGCGTCTCCGACACGCCGGTCGGATCGCCGATCATGCCGGTGAAATCCCCGATCAGGAAGATCACCCGGTGGCCGAGGTCCTGGAAGTGCTTGAGCTTGTGGATCAGGACCGTGTGCCCCAGGTGGAGGTCCGGAGCCGTCGGGTCGAAGCCCGCCTTCACGCGCAGGGGGCGGCCCTCCTTGAGGGAGCGCGAGAGCTTGGCCTCCAGCTCGCTCGGCTGGATGACCTCCACCGCGCCGCGGAGGATCAGGTCCATCTGTCTGGCCAGCTCGCTCACGTCGCCTCTCGTTTCATGCGCCCGGCCGGCCCACCGTCACGAGCGCCCGGAGCCGCTCCAGCTTCCTGGGGCCGATGCCCTTGACCTCGGTCAACTGCTCCACCGACCGGAAGGGGCCATGGGCCGCGCGCCAGTCCATGACGCGCCGGGCCAGCACCGGGCCGACGCCCGGGAGCCCTTCCAGGTCGGCGGCCGAGGCCCGGTTCAGGTCCAGCTTCGACGAGCCGGCCTTCGCGACCTCCCGCGCGGGCGCCGGGACCGCGGACGCCGCCACCGTGGTCGGCACCGCGACCTCGGCCCGCGCCGGCTCCTTCGGCTCGGGACCCGGCGGTTGCTCTTGTCCCGCCGGCCAGCCGATCCAGAGCACGGCGGCCACGGTGCCGGCCAGCATCGCCGCCTTGATCAGCAGCGAACGCCCGACCGTGAGGTCCCGGTCCACCCCCCCTTCCATCGTCACCACCATGGCGTCCGTCGGGATCGACCGGGCTATTGTCGCTTGCGCGCCAGGTGGATCGCCATCCCCTCAACGTCCTCCGCCGCTTCCATGAGGCCCTCGGCCAGCGTCGGGTGGGCATGGATCATCCCCGCGACCCGCTCGGCCGTGGCTCCCAGCTCCAGGGCCAGCGCCGCCTCGTGTACCAGGTCCGCCGCGTGGGGGCCGACGATGTGGGCGCCGAGGAGCCGACCGCTCCGGCCGTCCGCGATCAGCTTGAAGAGGCCGAGGCTCTCGCCCGTGGCCTGGGCCTTGCCGAGCCCCGCGTAGCGGAACCGTCCGACCTTCACGTCCGCCTCGGGGTCGCCGCCAGCCGCTCGCGCCCGCTCGCGCGCCTCGCGCTCCGTCAGCCCCACCCGCCCGATCTCGGGCAGCGTGAAGATGCCGGCCGGGATCACCTCATACCGGATGCGCCGCTCCGCCCCCATCGCGTTGGCCGCCGCGATCTTGCCCTGGGCGGACGCGACGTGCGCCAGCATCGCCTTGCCGACCACGTCCCCGATCGCGTAGATCCCCGGCACGTTGGTCTCCATCCGATCGTCCACGAGGATCTCGCCGCGCGGGCCGGTCGTGACTCCGGCCCGCTCCAGCCCGATGTCCTTGGAGTTGAACCCACGGCCGACCGACACCAGCACCTGGTCGGCGACCACCTCCTGCCCGTCCTTGAGCGCCGCCGTGACCGCCTCGCCGCGCGCCACCCGCTCGACCGTCGTGCCGGTCCTGACCTCCACGCCCCGTTTTTTGAGTTCCCGCTCGACGAGGCCGCCGACTTCCTCGTCCTCCAGCGGCAGGAGGCGGGGCATCATCTCGACCACGGTGACCCGGCTGCCGAGCCCGGCGTACAGGGATGCGAACTCGCAGCCCTCGACACCCCCGCCGACGATCAGCAGGCGGCCGGGGACCGTCGAGAGGTCGAGCGCCTCCTTGCTCGTGATGATTCGCGTGCCGTCGATCGGGAAGAGCGGCAGGTTCGGCCAGGAAGAGCCCGTGGCGAGGAGCACCGCGTCGGCCTCGACGGTCAGTTCCGTGCCGTCCCGGCGCGCGACGCGCAGCCGCCGCTCGTCCAGCAGCTCGCCCCGCCCCGCGACCTGCTCGATGCCCCAGGTCTTGAAGAGGGTGCCGATGCCGCGCACCAGCGACTCGACGACGCGGTTCTTGCGCGCCACCATCCGGACGGGGTCGTAGCCGACGGCGCCGTCGAGCCGGAGCCCGCCGTCCGCCGCACCCTTGAGACGCTCGCCGAGTTCGACCGTCGCGAGCAGGGCCTTGCTCGGGATGCAGCCCCAGTTCAGGCAGACCCCCCCCAGCGCCTGGTCCTCGACGACGGTCACGCGGGCGCCGAGCTGGGCCGCGCGGATCGCCGCGACGTACCCGCCGGGACCGGCGCCGAGGATGGCGATGCGCCGCGACCGCGTCATGTCTTGAGGGAGGCCAGGTACTCCTGGTACTGGGCGGCGGTCATCAGCTCCTCCGCCTGGGCGGGGTTCGCCAGCTCGATCACCGCCATCCATCCCTGCTCGTAGGGCGCGTCGTTGATGAGCTCCGGGCGGGACTTCAGCTCCTCGTTGACCTTCACGACCGTGCCGGTCACGGGGCTGTAGAGGCTCGACGTGGTCTTCGTGGATTCGATCTCCCCGATCTCCTGTCCGGCCGTCACGGCCGCGCCGGGCTTCGGCAGCTCCACGTACACGATGTCGCCCAGGGCGTCCTGGGCATAGTCGCTGATCCCGAGCGTGGCCTGGCGGCCCTCCACCCTGATCCACTCGTGTTCCTTGTGATACCGCAGGTTCGTCGGCACCATGCTCGTTCTCCTCGCTCGCTGAGCCCTCGGAAAAAGATTTGGCGGATCGTAGTGCAGCGGCCCGTCGTTGTCAAGGAACGGCGCGGCCCTCCGGCGCGTAGAGCAGCCCGATCGCGGCGGGCAGGCCCGCGCGCTCCGACGGCGCGCCCAGCCGCGACGGCGGGTGGAGGAGCCGGTCGTCCGGGACGGGCCTCGCCATCCAGACCGGGCCGCGCTCGCCGAGCGTCCTCGACGCGGCCAGCGCCCCGGCCCGCGCTCCCTCGCCCCCGATCACGTAGAAATCGAAGCGCGCCCGCCGGGCCTCCAGCAGGTCCTCCCCGTAGCGCACGAGCGCGGCCGCCGGCGCGACGGCCGCCTCCGGATGCAGCTCGAGGCCGACCAGCAATCGGGGCGCGCGCGCGCGCGCCGCGCGGGCCAGCCGCTCCATCACCGCCAGCGATTCACGGGCCTTCCACCCGGTCCAGCGCCAGAACTCCGGCGACTCCCCGCCCGGCTCGGCGCCGGCCCCCTCCCTCGGCCGAGCGGCGCGTGAGCCGGGCGGCGGGAACAGGCGCCGGACGTCGAGCGGCGCGCCGAACTCGCGCTCGAAGCCCTTAAGGCCGAAGGCGCTGAGCCCCTCCAGGGGGCCGAGCGGCGCGTCGGCCCGGAAGAGGAGCCCGTCCACGCCGGTCGCCGCGAGGTCGGTCAAGAGGCCGACGAGATACTCCTGGAACGCGGGATGGAAGAGGTCCAGCGTCGAGGCGCTCGGGCGCAGCCCGCGCCCGGCCGGATCGTACACACGATCGTGCCAGCCGAGCCCCCCGTCCACCCAGGGCATCCGCCGCAACGTCACCGCGGCGACCACGGCGAGGCCGCGGCGGTGGGCCGCCGCGACGACGGGCCCGAAGAGGTCGCCAGCCACCGGCGCGAGCGCGGTCCGGAAGAACACGCCCTCCGTCCGCGCTGCCCCGGGCGGGATTCCAGGGGCGGGCGCAGGCCTCGTGCCCGCATCCAGCAGGAGCGCCGTCACGCCCGCCTGCGTCAGCCGATCCAACCATCGCTCGGTTTCGACCGGGTCGGTCAGCGCCCCGGAGACCCCGTACACCGCGGTCGCGCCGCGGAGGTCCGGCGGGGGCCCGGCGAGGAGCGCTTCCAGCTCGCGCGCCCGCCGCTCGGCGGCCGCCCGATCGACCCGCCCGCCGCCCGCCGTCCCGCTTGCCGTCGCGAGCGCGCGATACTCCTCTGCCGCCTCCGCGAGCCGCCCCAGCCGCTCCTGGGCCTGGGCCAGCCACCAATGGGCCTCCTCGACCTCCGGCGCGGCGCCGCCGGCGCCGATCAGCCGGCGCAACTGCCTCGCCGCGACCTCGTACTGGCCGTCGGCATAGGCGGCGCGGGCCTCCTGTAAGAGGAGGGCCTGGACTGTCCGGTCCGGCGCGGTTGGGGCGCTGGCCGGCGGCGGGCCCTGGGACTGGGGCGGCACAGGGTGGGCCGAAGACGGCGGGACCGACGGCAACGGGGCGGGCCGCGGCGCCGGAGGGGCGGGCATCGGCAGGGTCCTGGGCCGCCCCTCGGGCGCCGTGCAGCCGGCCCACAGGGCGAAACACAGCGGCGTGGCGAGGAGAGGGAAGAGGGGCGCCCGCCGACGGTGCGACCGGACTCCGTCGTTCGACCGCGGGGGGACGGGGGAGAGCCGATGGGCCAGGCGGGTCACCGCACGGCCAACTCCATCTCGGAGAAGAAGTAGCCGATCTCGACACGCGCCGTCTCCGCGGAATCGGAGCCGTGCACGGCGTTGCACTCGATGGACGTCCCGTGGGCCGCCCGGATCGTGCCCTTGTCCGCCTTGGCCGGGTCGGTCGCGCCCATCAGGTCGCGGTGGCGCTTGACGGCGCCCTCCCCTTCCAGCACCAGGACCACGACGGGCCCCGAGGCCATGAAGGTCGTGAGGCTGTCGAAGAACGGCCGCGCGCGGTGGACGGCGTAGAACCCTTCGGCGGCGGTCTTGGTCAGGTGCAGCATGCGCATGGCGATCGGGCGCAGCCCGGCCGCTTCGTACCGCCGGATGATGTCGCCGATCGCCTGCTTCTTCACGGCGTCGGGCTTGATGATAGCCAGCGTGCGTTCAGCCATGGGTCCGGACGATCTCCTTCCTGGTTGAGGGTGACGGGACGACGAGACGGGCGCATTCTAGCAGGACGGCGAAGGGGTTCGCCAGCCGGGTCGCGGCACACCCGCCGTCACTCGCGGTACCGGCCGGCCAGCTCGCCCGGCGCGAAGACCCCGCGCTCCGTGATGATCGCGGTGATGAGGTCGGCGGGGGTGACGTCGAAGGCGGGGTTGAGCACCCCCACGCCCTCCGGCGCCACGGGCGGCCCGTCGCCGATCGAGGTGACCTCCCGGGGATGGCGCTGCTCGATCGGGATGCGGTCGCCCGACGGCGTGCCGAGGTCGATCGTCGAATGGGGCGCCGCCACGTAGAAGGGGAGGCCGTGCGCGCGGGCCAGCACGGCCACGGAGTACGTCCCGATCTTGTTCGCCACGTCGCCGTTGGCGGCGATCCGGTCCGCGCCCACGAGGCAGAGGTGTACGAGCCCCTGCTTCATCAGGGCCCCGGCCATGTTGTCGGTGATGAGCGTCACCGGAATCCCGTCCTGCATCAGCTCCCAGGCCGTGAGCCGCGCGCCCTGGAGGACCGGCCGCGTTTCGTCGGCCAGGACCGTGATCCGCTTGCCCTCCGCCCAGGCCGCGCGGACGACCCCCAGCGCGGTCCCGTAGCCGGCCGTGGCCAGCGCGCCCGCGTTGCAGTGGGTCAGGATCGTCTGCCCGTCCTTGATCAGCGCCGCACCGTGCCGGCCCATCCGCCGGCACAACTCGACGTCTTCTTCGAGGATGCGCCGGGATTCCTCCACGAGGCACCGACGGACCTGGTCGAGCGGCTGCCCCCGCAACGCCGCCAGCCGGCGCTTCATCCGGTCCAGGGCCCAGAACAGGTTCACCGCGGTCGGCCTGGTCGCGGCCAGGTGCTCGCAGATGTCCAGGACGGCCGCGGCGAAGTCGTCGGCATGATCCGCCCGCACGGCCTGCGCGCCCAGCGCGACGCCCATCGCGGCCGTCACGCCGATGGCCGGCGCGCCCCTGACCTTCAGCGTCCGGATCGCGTCCGCCACCTCGCGGTAGTCGGCGCAGTCCAGGTAGGTCACGACGCCGGGCAGCCGGCTCTGGTCGAGGATGCGCACCTTGCCGTCCCACCACTGCACGGTCGGAATCACGCCTCTCCCTCCCGTTCCATCCCATCCTTGACGCCGGCCGGCGCCGACTCCGCCGTGGACGCGGGACGGTCCTTTCGCCCGTCCGGCGCCTCCAGCCCGTACTTCTCCGGGTGGGCCTGCCGGTACTCGGGTCGCCCGCGGTACTCCAAGGCCGTCAGGATCGAGACGATGATCGCGGCCTGGCCCAGCAGCATCACCGCCTCGGCGAGGTCGGCCTTGCGCAGCACCATCGCCGCCAACCCCAGGCAGACCGTCAACGCCAGGATCATCGCGACGCTCGCGCGCCGGCTGCCGAGCGCCCGTTCGAGTCGGTGGTGCATGTGGTCCTTCCCGACATAGTCGATCCACTCCTTGACCGACCGCACCTTCCCCGTCGCCACCCGCTCGACGGTGATGTGGATCATATCGTAGATCAGCACCCCGAAGATCAAGAGGGGGTTCGAGAAGGACACCAGCGGGTGGTTCTCCGCCCAGTTCCCCTTGACGGCCAGGCAGGCGAGCGTGAACCCCAGGAAGGTGGAGCCGCCGTCGCCGAGGAAGACCAGCGCGGGCTGCGTGTTCCTGAAGTTGTAGGGAAGGAAGCCCAGCGAGGCGCCGAGGACCGCCAGGGCCACCCAGCCGAGCCCGGGCTGGTGGGTCTGGAAGGCCACGAGCCCGAGGAAGAAGGCGATCAGGATCGCCAGCCCGGTCGCGAGGCCGTCCATGCCGTCGAGGAAGTTCAGCGCGTTGGTGATGCCCACGATCCAGAGGACGGTCAGGAACAGGTTCACCGCCGTGCCGACCGGCCCGGCGGGCAGGAGGGTCAGGACCACCCCGGCGTGGATCACCAGCGCCGTGCTCCCGAGCTGGACGGCGAGCTTCACCCAGGCGGCGAGGTCCAGCTTGTCGTCCACGATGCCGACGACGAGCAGCAGCGTGCCGGCGACGAGGACGGCCACCATCCACTCTTCCAGGATGGCGTTGACCAACACGGAGGCCACGAAGCCCAGGTACACGGCCAGCCCACCGAGCCGCGGCGTCGGCGTGAGGTGGATCTTCCGCGCCGACGGCTGGTCCACGAGCCCCCAGCGCCGGCCGAGGGCGATGGTCAGGGGCGTCACGGCCAGGGCCGTCGTGGAGGAGACCAGCAGGATATAGGCCCAGCGCTGGCCGATCTCGACGAACCAGCCCCGGATCGAGGGCAGCAACAGCAGGGCGAGGGCCGTCGCCCCGCCGGCAAAGGCCAGGGTCGGCCACCGGGGCCGGCGGCGCTCAGCGGGCGTCGCGCCGGTCACGGCAAGCCTCCTCCCGGACCGCCTGAATCGTCCGTTCCACCTCGCGGTCCGTCATCGAGGGATAGAGGGGAATCGAGAGCGCGGCGGCGAAGGCCTCCTCGCTCGCCGGATAGCCCTCCAGGCCGAGGTACTGGTGCAGGGGGCGGAAGACCGGCCGCCGGCACTGGATGCCCCGCGCGGCGAGGCGGGCGATGGCGCCCTCGACGAGGTGGGGGGCGGCGCCGCCGAAGCGGACCACGTACCGGTAGAACACATGGGTCCGGCCCTCCGGGACGAAGGGCAGCCCGAGGCCGCTGTCCGCCAGGGCGGCGCTGTAGCGCGCCGCGATGGCCGCGCGGCGATCGAGAAAGCCGCGGAGCCGGTCGAGCTGGACCAGCCCCATCGCCGCCTGCAGCTCCGTCATCTTCCGATTGAACGCGGCGGCGTCGAGGGCCGGCGCCTCGTCGTAGTCCCGGAGCGCGCGGGCCCGCTCCAGCAGCGCCTGGTCGTTGGACAGCAGCATGCCGCCCTCGCCCGTGCAGAGCAGCTTGGTCGCGTAGAACGAGCAGACGGTCAACAGGCCGACCGTTCCCACCGCCCGCCCCCGCTCCAGCGCCCCGAGCGTCTGGGCGCAGTCCTCGATGATCGGCACCCCCACCCCCTCCAGCGCCGTCAGGTCCGCCGGCAGGCCGAAGGGATGGGGAACGATCATCGCCTTCGTCCTGGCGGTCACGGCCTTCCGCGCGGCCTCGGGCGAGATCGCGTAGGTGTCGGGGGCGATGTCCACGAGGCGCGGCAGCGCCCCGACGCGCATCACGGCGAGCCAGAGGGCCGAGCAGACGTAGCTCGGCAGGATCACCTCGTCGCCCGCCTCCACGCCGAGGACCAGCAGCGCCGTCTCCAGCGCCGTCGTGCCGGAGCTCAGCGCCACGCCGCCCGCCAGCCCCAGGAAGGCCGCGACGCCCTGCTCGAACTGCTCGACGCGCGGCCCCTGCGCGATCCGTCCCGAGCGGACCACCGCGGCGAGCGCACGCGACTCCTCCTGGCCCAGGGTCGGCCGCGAATGGGGGACGACGGCTGGCGTGCCCTTCATGCCGAGACGTTGATGAAGAGGCGGAGGGGCACGAACCCCTCGGCGCTCTTGACCCTTCCCTGGATGCCGCGGAAGTGGGCCGCGGAGCGGACGATGTCCACGATGGACAGGCCTTCGATGTTGGTCTTCCGCACCTGGGAGGCGTGGGCCTCCAGCGCGGCCACCTTGTCCTTGAGGGAGGGGGCGATGTCCACGAACACCGTCGGCGAGAAGTTCTGCGTCGTCGGCCCTTCGTAGAACAGCACGTTGCGCGCGTAGCGCGTCGCCGTCACCGTGCAGATGGCCAGGTGGCGATGGTCCTGGTGGGTGTCGTCGTGGTAGTGGACGAAGATGACGTGGGGATCGAGCCGCTTGACGAGGCCCTCGATCTTCTGGATCAACCCCCGGTCCATGGGCAGCCTCGTGTCCTTGTAGCCGCCCCAGAAGATGTCCTCCGCGCCGAGCACACGCGCCGCTGCCTCCTGCTCCCGGCGGCGGACCCCCTTCCCGGCGCCGACCTCGCCGCCCGTCAGGACCATGAGGAAGACCCGGTGGCCCGCGCGCGCGTAGCGCAGCAAGGTTCCCCCACACCCCGCCTCGATGTCGTCGGGATGCGCGCCGAGCGCCAGCACGCGGAGCCGCTTCGAGTCGTCGGTCGGCATCCTCACCTCCCCGGCTCCCGCCGTTCGCTCCCCTCGCCCGCCCCCTTCGCGGTGCCCGCGCGCGCCGCCCTCAGCCTGACCAGCGCCTCCGCCCCGCAGTTCCAGAGGAAGTCCACCGCCGCCATCCCCGGCACGAAGGGCTCATAGCACTGGGGATAGACCGGATGGTGAAAGTCCTGCACCTCCAGCTCCAGCCCGCTGGCGAGGAACTTCGGGACGTCCAGGTAGCCGGCCGCGCCGGCGCCCGCCAGGTACCGGGTGGCGCCGACCGTCCGGCAGATGTCGATGAGGCGGTCCGTCGGCTCCTCCCGCAGCGTCATCTCGGAGGAGAGGCGCAGCGGCGTCGTGATCCCGAAGGCCGCCATCAGCCACCGCAGCACGGCCACGTTCAGCGGCGCGAGGCGATCCCAGGACCCGGCGTAGATCTCGTCGAGGCCCTTCCAGGACTCGTCCCGGTGCGGTGCCCTGGCGTAATGCATGGCCAGCGCCCGCCGGTGCTTCCCCCGCCAATCCACGGCGTCGTTGATCCGCACCTCGTCGATCCGCTGGCCGAAGGCGTGCCGCACGGGGACCGTCAGCCATTGCCAGCCCTCGGCGGTCCTGATCCGGTTGCGGTTCTGCCACTCCTGTTTCTTGAATTGCACGCAGTCCAGTACCACAAAGAGGTCGGCCCGATCAATCTTGTCCAGGTAGCCCAGCCAGGGCATGAACTGCGGCTGATGGATCGCGACCAGCATCAGGAAACCCGTAGGGGGTGCGGCGTGAGGGGGACGGCGGAGGGACGCCCCCCAAGGCTCCTCGGAGTCGTCCGACGCCCGCCCGCGACCATGGTCACGCGCCCCCGCCGAGCGGGACGACGAAGATCGGGTTGCTCAGCAATTCCGCGCCCTCGGCCTCGGCTGCGACCCGGTAGAAGTGCCTGCCCCCCGGCGCCGAGGGCGGGTCGGGCAGGACCAGATCCACCGGCGTCGTCCCCTGAATCCGCGCGACCACCGCGCCGTCGCGGACCAGGGTGACCGTGACCGGCAGTGCCCCCCCGTCCGCGGAGGAGAGGGTCAGGCGCACGGCCAGGTCCGTCGCCGCGCCGGGGTCCAGCAGCTCTCCCGAGAGAGCCCATCGCCGGCCCCCCTCGCACTCGACCAGGAATCGATCGAGGCGCAGCCCGCGCCCCCGCCGGTACTGGCCCGCCGCGTAGAGCCGGCCGGCGCGGAGCGCCTCCAGGAGCCCGGCCGCGCTCCGCTCCCTCACCCAGAAGATCGACAGGACCTGGTCCAGCTCCCGCGTGTCCCGGTTGAGCCCGTGGAAGGCGATCTCCCCGACCGCGAAGGGCGGCGCGGGCCGTCGGCCCTGGAGATAGAGGGAGAGCGCCTGGTCCCACATCCCGCCCGGCTCGATCACCGTCCTGGTGTCCTGGTAGATGCCGCCGAATCCCGTGTAGCCCGTCGTCCGCAGCAGGGCCTCCGGATAGGGATCGGTCTTCACCGTGACCTTGCCGAGCGGGCCGTAGGAGAACTCGTTGAAGTCGCGCGCCTCCGGCATGGACCAGATCGTCACCCCGCCCCGCGCCGCGACCCGGTCGATGAGGGTCTGGGAGGGCTGGAACCCCAGTTGATCATCGTAGGCGCTGAAGAGCGGCTGGGTCGGCGGCCAGGCGTTCCACAAGAGGAGGCCGGCGGCGACGGCCAAGGCCAGCGCGGGCCCGCGGCGCCGCAGACTCGTCCGATAGGGCATCCGCCCGACCATCTCCCGGCGGACGCGCCGCCGGCGCCAGAGCCAGACGGCCGGCACGAAGAGGAGCGCCGGCGAGAGATTGAGCAGGGCCTGTCCCCCGAGCCGGTAGGAGGCGGGGTTGCCGCTGACCGGCAGGGTCCGGTAGTCCGCCGCACCCGGCAGGCCCATGACCAGGATGTTGCGCTGCGAGTTGTGCATCGTCAGGTCGCCTTGGAACAACGAGCCGGTCCAAAAGTAGTGGGGCACGACCTCGACCCCGGGGACGAGCAGCACCGCCGGGTGCCGCGCCTGCGCCGCCGCCACGTCCTTGAGGTAGCGCCCGATCCCGTAGTCGAGCACCCCCGGCAGTGAGAAGGTCCGCTTGAAGACGCCGCGCAGGGGCCACAGGCCGTACTCGTAGCGCAGGACGAAATTGTCGGTCAGCACGACCGCGTCCAGCCCGCTGCGCTCCGCCTGCTCGGCGAGCTGGTCCAAGGTCAGGTCGCCCGTGCTGGCCGTGCTGTGGACATGGAGCGCCGCGACGAGCGGCCGGAGCGGCGCCGCCTCCTGCGCCCCGGCCGGCGGGCTCGCGCCGGCCAGGAGGAAGACGAGGGCCAGGAGGAGGACGAGGGCGCCCCACCCCATCGCACTCGCAGAAGGCGTCGGGCTCATGGCTTCTCCGCGGCCTCCAGGGCCCGCTCGTAGACCTGCTCGATCGCCTTGACCATCGCGGTCGTGCCGAACCGCTCGCCGATCGCCAGGGCGGCCGCCGCCCCCAACATCCGCGCCCGATCCGGCCGGCGCAGGAGCCCGTCCATCGCTTCCGCCAGCGCCCGGGGGTCGTTCGGCGGCACCAGGAGACCGGTCACGCCGTCCTCGACGATCGCCGGCACCCCGCCCACCCGGCTCGCGATGACCGGCCGCGCCGCGGCCATCGCCTCGATCAAGGCCCGGCCCATCCCCTCGTTCAGCGAGGGCAGCACGAAGAGGTCCATCGCGGCCAGGCACTCGGGAATATCCCGCCGCGCCCCCGGCAGATGCACGCGCCCGGCGAGACCCAGTTCGGCGGCGAGCCGCTCGTAGTCCCCCCGCAGCTCGCCGCTGCCGACCAGCAGCAGGTGCAGCCTCGGATGCGCCTCCTTGAGCCGCGCGACCGCCTGGATCAGCACCCGATGGCCCTTCACCGGCGTCAGCCACCCCACGGAGCCGGCCAGGACCGCGTCCTCGGGGATGGACAGCCCTTGGGGGACCAGGCGGGGCAGGGCCGCCGCGCGCCGGAAGCGCTCCAGATCAATGCCGCTCGGCACGACGGCGAACCGATCGGACCGCCCGACGCCGAGGGCCAGGTGCTCCTCCCGTTCTGCGTCGGTCAGGGCGATCATCCAGGTCGTCCGTCGCGCGAGCCACCGCTCCACCAGGAGAAAGGCCAGCGAGGCCGCGCGGCCGAAGTGGCCGTAGAAGACGTGGCCGTGCGGCGTGTGGACGACCACCGGCACGCCGGCCCGCCGGGCGGCGAGCCGGCCGAGCACGCCGGCCTTCGACGTATGGGTATGGACGATCGCCGGCCGCTCGTCCCGGAAGCAGGCCGTCAGGCGGCGCAGCGCCGCGAGGTCCTTGGGCGGGTTGATCTCCCGCGTGAGCGACGGCACGACGAGCCGGCGGACGCCGGCTTCGTCCAGTCTCCGATGGTTGTCCGCCGCCGCGTCGTCCCCGCCCTGGTCGGTCCAGCGGCCGGCCACGCCGGCGACGACGAGCGGCTCGAAACGGCGGCGGTCGTGGCCGATGGCCGTGAGCATCGTGTTCTGCGCGGACCCGCCGCGGTCCAGTCTCGTGATCACATGGATGACCTTCCGCGGCGCCATCGCTATCGCCGTGCGCCCGCGCGTTCGACGGCCTCCCGCAGCGCTGCCTCGATCCGCCCGCAATGCCGCTCCCAGGTATAGTCGGACTCCACGAGCGCCCGGCCCAGCCGGGAGAGCCGCTCGTGCTCGCCCGGCCGGTCGCGGAAGCGCATCAGAATGCGCCGGAGCCCCCGGGCGAGGGCCTCGGGGCCGGTCCCCTCCGCGACGAGCGACGGGTCCACCCGCGCCAGCACCTCCGGGATCGCCCCGACCGGGGTGCCGAAGACCGGCGTTCCGCAGGCGAGGGCTTCCACCGTGACGAGGCCGAAGCCCTCCAGCTCCTGGGTCGGGAGCACCATCAGGTCCGCCGCCTGGTAGTAGCGCGGCAGGTCCTCCTCCGGCACGAAGCCGAGCAGCCGCACGCGGTCGTCCAGGCCGAGCTCCGCGATCAACGCCTCCAGCGCCGGCCGCAGCCGACCCTCGCCCCCGACGAGCAGGAGCAGGTCCCGCCCCTCTTCCCCCAGGAGGGCGATCGCCCGCACGAGGTGCTCCAGCCCCATGCGGGGCACCAGGTTGCGGACCGTCACGAGGAGGACCTTCTTAAGCGGCAGCCCCAGCCGTTCCCGCACCGCGACGGGGTCGACGGCCGGCACGAAGCGGGCGAGGTCGGCGCCGCCCGGCGCAAGCACGATCCGCTCCTCGGCGATCCCGTGCGCGGCCGCGACCCGCCGCTTCATGAACTCGCTCAGCACGAAGACCGGCGCGCAGCGGCGCAGGACGGCCCGCTCGCACCAGAGCCGGACCCGCGCGTTGAGCGCCCGCCTGGCTCGCTCCGCCGCCGTCGCCCCGGGCGGGACGCGGGTCAGGTACTCCTCGTGGGCGAGGGAATGGCAGACGTAGGCCCAGATGCCGGCTCCGCTCCGGCGTCGCAGCAGCGCGCCGAGCCCCGCCAGCGACTGGTGGATCACCGCCGCGTCGGCCCGCCCGCCGGCCAGCGCCCGGTCGAAGCCGGCCCGGGAACCGGCCAGCGACGAGAGCACGAAGGCCGGCTCGCTCCGCCGCGAGGCCCGATAGCGATGTTCCGTCACCCCGCCGACCTCCACCGCCGGCCGCTCGTCCCCCTCCGGCGCCCGCGCGACGACGCTCAGGACATGGCCGCGCCGCGCCAGCCCCAGCACCTGCTCCTGAAGGACCCGCTCGGCCCCGCCGATCACCCTGACCGCCGACACCTCCGCCAGCATGACGATCTTCATCGGCGCCGTCACGCGGCGGTCTCCCGGCCCCGCAGCCAGAGCTCCAGCACGAGCAGGCAGTAGATCTGATCGGTGAAATTCCGTCGTCCGGCCCCGTGCTCGCGCAGGAGCCACCGCACGTACTCGGGCCGGACATAGCCGCGGCGCCTCACGGCCTCCTCGGTCAACAGATCGGCGACCATCTCGCGGAGGTCCTCGCGCAGCCAGCGGGCGAGCGGGACCATGAAGCCGTACTTCGGCCGGGCCAGGATCTCCGGCGGGAGCACGCACGTCAACGCCCGCCGCATGAAGCCCTTGAGCCGCCAGCCGGCGTAGCGCCTCTCCGCGGTCAGCCCCAGCGCGAAGGCCACCATCAGGTGATCGCAAAAGGGCACCCGCAGCTCCAGCGCGTGGGCCATGCTCAGCCGGTCGCCCATCCGGAGCAGGTCGTCGGGCAGGTAGGTCTCTAGGTCCAGCCCCATCGCCCGGTCGGCCGGGTCGGCGGAGGGCCAGCGGTCGAACCGCTCGCGGTAGCCCTCCACGCACGTCGCATCGCCCGCGGCCTCGCGGAGGGCCGGCGAAAGCGCCCCGCCCTCCCACTCGGCCGGCAGGAAGGTGATCCAGCGACAGTACTGGTCGGCGAGCGGGAGGTCTCCGTGTCTGAGAAACCGCTTGATCCGGCCGAGCTGATCCCGGCTGCCCGACCCCTCGGGCACATGCGGCGCCAGCGTCCGCCCGACCCAGGCGCGCAGCCCCCGCGGGAGCCGCGCGTAGCGCGCCGCCGTCCGCACGCCCAGGTAACGCGGGTAGCCGCCGAACAACTCGTCGCCGCCGATCCCCGAGAGCGCCACCGTCACGGTCCGGCGGGCCACCTCCGAGATCAAATAGGTGGGGATCGAGGAGGCGTCGGCGAAGGGCTCCCCCATCGCCGCGACGATCCGCGGCAGGAGCGAGACCGCGTCGGGAGCGAGGCGCTCCTCGTGGTGCTCCGTGCCGAACCGCTCCGCCATCAGGCGGGCGGCCGCAAGCTCGTCGTAGGCACGATCCGCCTCGGCGCCGTAGCCGATGGAAAAACTCCGGATCGGCCCGTTGGTCGCCCGGCGCATCATCGCGAGGATCGAGCCCGAGTCCAGGCCGCCGGAGAGCAGGAGCCCGAGCGGCACGTCGCTGACCAGGTGAGCCCGCACCGTGTCCTCCAGCAGGGCCAGGAACCGCTCGGCCGCCTCGTCCATCGAGGAGACCGTCGCTCCCGCGGCCCCGGCCTCCCGCCGGACGGCCGCCGGATTGTAGTAGCGAAGAAGCTCAACCTTTCCTTGAGCGATCGTGAGCATCTCCCCAGGCTGCAACTGGCGAACGCCGCGATAGATCGTCTCCGGGCCCGGCACGTAGAGCAGCGTCAGGTACCGGGCGATAGCCCGCGGCTCGATCGCGGCGCCGGGCAGGGCCTCCAGGAGCGAGGGCAGCTCCGAGGCGAAGGCGAGCGCCCCCCGCCCGCCCGGCCGCTCCGCATAGTAGAGCGGCTTGATCCCCAGCCGGTCCCGGACCAACAGGAGGCTCCCCCGCTCGCGGTCCCAGACCGCATAGGCGAACATGCCGCGCAGCCGATGGACCCCCTCGGCCCCCTCCTCCTCGTAGAGGTGGGCCAGGACCTCCGTGTCGCAGTTCGTCGTGAAGCGATGGCCCTTGGCCGTCAACTCCTCACGGAGGGCCCGGTAGTTGTAGATCTCGCCGTTGAGGGCGACCCAGACGCTCCCGTCCTCGTTGCCGATCGGCTGGTGTCCGCCCTGGGGGTCGATCACGCGCAGCCGTTGGGCGCCCAGCATGACGCCGGGCTCGACGTGGCGGCCGTTCTCATCCGGGCCGCGATGTACCATCCGGCGCATCATGCGCTCCAGCTCCGCCTCGGTCCCCGGCCCGACGATTCCGCAGATGCCGCACATAATGCCGCGTGCTGAGTGTGGAGGGTGAGCGTGGCGTCGCGAGGTTCGACCGGGACCTCACCGCTCAACCGTCAACACCCTCCCCCAATCAGGTGAACAGCGCGTAGCGCAGGATGCACCAGAGCCCCCGCACCCCGTCCTTCCAGCCGATCTTCTTGCCCTCGGCGTAGGTGCGCCCATAGTAGGAGATGGGGACCTCGTAGATGCGGCAGCCCATCCGCGCGACCTTGGCCGTGACCTCCTGCTCGAACCCGAACCGGTTCTCGCGCAGGACCAGCCGGGCGAGGACCTCCCGCCGGAACGCCTTGTAGCAGGTCCAGACGTCCGTGAGGTTCACGTTCGTCACCATGTTCGAGAGGGTCGTCAGGATCGTGTTCGCCACGTAGTGCCAGTAGAAGAGCACGCGGTGGGGGCCGCCTAGGAAGCGGGACCCGTACACGACGTCCGCCACGCCGCGCTCGATCGGATCGAGCAGCGCCGCGTAGTTGGCCGGATCATACTCCAGGTCGGCGTCCTGGATCAGGACGAGCGCGCCCCTGGCCTCGGTGAAGCCCCGACGCAGGGCGGCCCCCTTGCCCTGGTTCACCGGCTGAAAGAAGACCCTGATGTTGTCCACCCGCAGTTCGGGCCCCTCGCCGAACGGGAGGGTCCGGCGGCCATCGGCGCGGGCCTGCCGGATCCGATCGAGCAGGTCCCGGCTGCCGTCGGTCGAGCCGTCGTCCACGACGACGATCTCCTTGTCGATCTCGACCGCCTGGACCCGTCGGAGGATCTCCACGAGCGTCGCCCGCTCGTTGTAGACGGGCATCACGACGGACAGCTTCGGCGCCACCTCCGGCTCGCTCATCCCGCTCCTCCTCGGACCGGACCGCTCTTCATGGATGCACCCGCCTGTAGGCCGAGAGATAGGGCTCCGGCAGGAATTCGTCCGGCCTCACCGGGCTCGAGAGGCCCCAGAACACCCGATGCCCCTCCACCGTCGTCTCGTTGAAGGCGATGGCCTCGGCGCGAAGGTAGCCGGCCAGCGCGGCGCCGAGCGGCTCACGTTCCGCGTAGAGGTAGAAGGGCGCGGGCGCGGCCTCCACCGCCCTCGTGTAGGCGGGATAGCGGTCGTCCACGACCGGCCCGGCCAGCGGCGTGACCTTCACGGATTCCTTCGTCGCCACGGCCAGGGGATAGGCCAGCTCGAAGCCGGCATAGCCCAGCGCGAGCCCCCGCGCCTGGAGGAACGCCGCGAGCGCCGGCACGGGGTTCGGCGCGACCAGCGGCCTGAGCACATTGAGCGTGACCGACGCGGCCGCCAGGTACAGCAGCAGCCCCCCGAGCAGGGCGGCCCGCCAGGGCTTCCCCGGCCACTGCCGCCCCCACCGGCCGGCGAGCAGCAGGGCCGAGAGGAGGATGAGCAGGGCCAGGTACCGAGCCCTCGTGCTGCCCAGCAGGAGGACGAGGCCGACCGAGAGCCAGAGCCAGGCCAAGAGGCCGCCCTCGGTCCCGGCCGTCCAAGCCCGCCAGCCGGACCGCCTCGCCCCTCGGAACCAGGCGAGGGCGGCGCCGACGAGCAGGGTCGCGAAGGCCGCCGCCGCCGGATAGCTCAGGGCCAGGAGCAGCGGGTAGTCGCGCAGGTCGTAGCCGCCGAGGGCGACCAGGATGTTCGGCCCGACCGTGGCGGGGTTCACCTTATGCCAGAGCCCTCTGAGCGCGATTTCGAGCAAGGAGAGCCCCTGAACCTGATCGCGCGAGGACACGTCGAGGAAGAAGCCGCCGAACTGACGGACCGTGGCGAAGCCATGGGCGACGTTGTGAATCAGCAGCGGCGCCGCGCCGACCAGGAACCAGAAGCAGCCCCAGGCGAGGCGTCGCCCCCGCGGCAGGGTCCCGCGCAGCCGGAGCAGCAGGGGCACGGGCAGGAGCAGACCGAGGATCAACGAGTGCATCCAGAAGCCCAGGCCCGCGACGAAGGCCCAGGCGTACCAGCGCCCCGCGCCGGCGGGGGGCTCCTCCCCGTCCGGCCCCTCCAACAGGGAGGCCGTGAGGGCGAACAGCGCGGCGGCGAAGAGGAAGAGCATCCCGTAGTTCGGCTGGTCGATCTGCCAGCGGATCGCGGCGGGCGAGAGCGCCACCAGCCCGACGGCGACCAAGGCCGGACCCGCCCCCCACAGGCGCGCGACCGTCCATCCCACCAGGCCGAGCGTCACGGCCGCATAGGGTAGGAGGCTCAGCTTGTAGGCTTCGCTCGACACGCCGAGCCCGGCGAACCAGAGCGCAGCCCCGAAGGCGTCCAGGGTGCCCATGTAGTGCTGGCCGTAGAAGAGCAGCGGCAACCCCTCCCCCTTGAGGATATCGAGCGCCATCAGCGCGACCACCCCGTCGTCCCCCGTCATGACCCACTGCGCGTTCCTGGCATGCAGCCAGCGTAGCGCGGTGCCGGCTGCGACCAGAACCGCCAGCCCCATCGCCGGCAGGGGCTCGATTCGCCGCCGCTCCATGGGCTAGCGCCCCTTCACCGCCCAGACCTCGATCGAGGGCCCCCAGCCCAGCCGGCCCAGCCCCAGCCGGTGCAACGACCGCTCGGCCAGGGACGCGGCCAGCTTGAGGACGCGGCGCACGCGGTCCCCCCATGCCCCGTCGCCCCCGTAGGGATCGCCCGCCGCCGGCGGCGCGGCCTGCACCGTCACCCGCTCGAACCCCATGAGCGGGAGGTGATGGAGGAGGGCCTTGCGGCCGAACCCGTACAGATGGAAGACCGTCAGGCCGCGGAGCCCCACGCGCGCCGCGAGGCCCATCAGCCTCGCGTGGAAGGGGCCGTTGGGCACGCGCACGTAGAGCAGCCCGCCCGGCTTCAGGACGCGCCGCGCCTCGCGGAGCGCGGCAAAGGGGTCCGGGAGATGGTCCAGCACGTTGATGAACGTGACCGCCTCCACCGAGGCGTCGCCGAGCGGACAGGGCGGCCAGGCCAGTTCGTGGGCGTCGAGGCCCTCCGCCCGCGCATGGGCCACGGCCCCGGCCGAGGGGTCGAAGCCGCTCGCCCGCCATCCCGCCGCCCGGGCCGCGCGCAGGAAGGCCCCTCCGCCGCAGCCCACGTCCACAAGCCTCCCGCCCGTCGGGCTCATGGACGCCAACAGTCCAAGGACATGGGCATGGACATTGTCCCTCGCCGCGCCGACCTGCTCGTCGCGATACCGGTCCCAATACTCGCCCGCGTACCAGCGGCGGAGCTCCCCGGCCTCCGGCATCGGCTCCCTCGCCAGCAACCCGCAGGTCAGGCAGCGGAGCAGCCGCTCCTCCCCCTCCAGGGGCTCGATCCGCGCCTTCGACTGCCCGCAGGGACAGGGCGACGTCCCGGACCCGCTCCCGGCCCTTCCCCCGCCCACCGCCTGTGTCATGGGGAGCCGGCCCCGCGCGCCAGGGAGTGCTCGCCTTCCCCTTTCTCGCCCGCCGCGAGCCAGCCGCGGACGAACCCCGCCGCGTACCAGAGCTGGCAGGCGAGCCAGACCCAGCGGCCGGACAGCAGGGACCGCAGCAGGTTGCCCGCGTAGCGCAGCGCGCGCCGCGGGAAGGGCACGCGCGGCTGGAAGGCCCCGTGCCCGCTCGGCGTTTCGATGACCCACTCGGGGTAGCGTCGGTTCACGAAGGCCGCCTGCTCCCCGTTGCGGAAAAACTGCCGCAGCAGCGTGGGCCAGGAACCGGGCGGCAGATGGTGGTAGACCACGCCCGGCGCGAGGACGACGCGCAGCCCGGCCTCGCGGAAGCGCTGGCGCAGGTAGGGATCGAGCCCCCTGGGGAGCAACTCGTGCTCCCCCCCGACCGCCCGGAACTGCTCGGTCCTCATCATCAAGCAGGGATGCTCGGCCAGGTCCGAGTCGGTGATCTCGCGGACCGGCTCCCAGGAGCGTCTCGGAATCTGGCTCATCGCCCGACGGACGAAGGGCGTCGCGTCCGCCGGCACGACGTTGTTCCCGCCGACCATACCGATGTCCTCGTGGCGGTCGAGCACGGCGACGAGCTTGCCGAAGGTGTCCGGGTCGGGCAGCGCCGTGTCGTCGTCGAGCGTCAGGAGATAGCGCCCCGCCGCCACGGCCGCCCCCGTGTTGATGGCCCGTCCCTGCCGCGGGTCCCCCCGGACCACGATCACCTCGTAGGCGGGAAACCGCTGGGCGGCGACCTGCCGCAGCAGCGCCGCGAAGTACCCGCCCCGCTGTGCGTCCACGGTCGGGATCACGACCGAGAGCCGGACATCCGTCCCCTCGGGCAGGTCCCGCCAGAGCAGGGCCGGCGAGGGGTCGGGATGGAGGTGGCGCACGAAGGGCCTCGCCACGGCCCGTGCCGGCGACCAGGCCGCAGAGCGGAAACGTCCCTCAAGATCCCGCACGGGACGGCCCTCCTCCGGCCGACGGCACCGGCTTGGATGCGACCACGGCGAAGCCCGACGCGGCGTGCGAGGCCATCGGGTGCCGCTCCAGGAACAGGTCGAGCCAGGACAGGGGCACGGCGAGCCAGCCGAAGACGCGGAGCCCCACCCGATACAGCCAGGGGCTTCGCAGGCTGAAGAGCATGGCCAGCGTCTCCTGCGTCTGCCAGGCCAGGGCGGTGGCCGGTCCGGCCACGACCTCGCACGTCGCCAGGTCGAACCCGTTCAGGAGGCGGCGGAGCCCGTCGCTCGTCCAGCGGCTGTAGTCGTCGGGCGAGGCGTGGACCGTCTGCATGAAGGGGACCTCGACGAAGAGCCGCGCACCCGGCTTCATGATCCGCCACAACTCCCGCACCGCCCGGGCCGGGTCCCGCACGTGCTCCAGCACGCCGGTGCAGACGACCGTGTCCACGCTCCCGTCCCGGAACGGTAGGGCCTGGATGTCGCCGCGCACATCCACGCCGTCCGCCGGGAAGAGGTCCAGGCTGAACATCGGCACCTCGAACCGCTGCGTGGCGGAACCGATGTTCACCCTGACGCCCCTCGGCGCCCGCGCCGCCTCCTGTGCCGCGAAGCGCGCCGCCCGCCGACGGCTCTTCCGCGACTGCCAGGTCGGGTGCGGAGGGGCCAGCCAGGCGCGCAGGCGCGGAAACCGGCCGTTATCCATTCCAGGGCTCCGGGTTGACCCGGCAACACGACACGCCGATCATAGCGGCGCCCGCCGAACCTGTCGAGCCGTCGCTCCGCGGGCCCTGGTTGAACACCGGCCGGCTCATCCCGCCCCGCCCCCGCCGACCAGTTCCCGATAGAGGGCCAGCACCCGTCGGGCCGCCGTGGGCCAGGAGAGTTCCCTCGCCCTGGCCAGGCCCGCCTCGACGAGGCGGGCGCGCCGGGCTTCGTCGGCCAGGAGGGCCCTGAGGCCGTCGGCGATCGCCTCGACCGATTCCGGATCCACCAGCACCGCCGCGTCGCCGACCACCTCCGGCAGCGCGCTGCGGTCGGAGGTCACGAGCGGCACGCCGGCGGCCATCGCCTCCAAGGCCGGCAACCCGAACCCCTCGTAGAGGCTCGGATAGAGCGCGCAGGCCGCCCCGTGCAGCACGTGCGGCAGGTCCCGGTCCGACAGGGTGCCGACCATCCGCACGTTCGAGACATCCGCGCCCAGCAGGGTCCTGATGGGCTCGACCGGCCCGATGAGGACGAGCGGGGTCCGCGGCGCCGCCAGCCGGGCCGCCGCCACGGCGCGGACCAGGTTCTTCCTCGGCTCCGGCGTTCCCACCAGACAGACCAGGTAGGGCGGGACCAGCCCGAGCCGGGCGAGCACCGAGTCCGTCGCCGGATCGCCGGGCTGCACGAAAAAGGACGGCTCCACGCCCTCCAGGACCACCCGGATGCGCGCCGCCGGCACCCGGAGCAGGTCCACCAGGTCGCGCTTCGTGTGCTCGGACACGGCGACGACGGCGTCGGCTCGGGCCAAGGCCCTCGGCAACTCTCGGCGGTAGCCCCGCTCGTTCAACGCCCGGTCCGAGAAGTACTCGGGATGGCGCAGGTAGGTCAGGTCGTGGACGGTCAACACCAGCTTGGCGCGGCGCGCAGCCGGGAGGACGAAGTGCATGCCGTGGAACAGGTCGAGCGGGCCGAGGAGCTGCTCGATCGCCGGCCAGTCGAGGACATCCCAGCCCCATTGCGTGAGCCGTCTCGGCCAGCGCAGATCCCGAACGTCGGTGTTGGGCAGGCCGGGGTCCCACGGCGCGCCCTCGGCTCGCAGGCGATTGGCGAAGAGGGTGAACCGGGACTCCGGCGCGGCGGCCGCCAGGGCCGGCACCAGCCCCCGGATGTAGCGGGCGATGCCGCCGGCCGGCCGGGAGGCATGGTAGGCGTCCAGGCCGATCCTCACGACCGGGCCACCGCCACGAGGCGCGTCTGCCAGTGCTCCGGCATCTTGCCGCCCGGCGATTCGAGGAAGTAGATGAGCCGCAGGAGCCGGAACCACAGCCAGCGGGCCGACCGGAAGGCGAGGTGTCGGGGCGTCCACTTGAGCGGCCAGCGCTCGGGCACGAAGCGGACTTCGCGGAAGCCCGCCATGAGCAGCACCTGCCGCAGACTCATCTCGGTGAAGACCAGCTCGTGGGTGAAGTCGATGTAGCGGGCGTAGGCGCTCGTCAGGCCCAGCGCCCGCGGCACGTTGACGACGAGCACCCCGCCCGGCGCGAGTCCCGCCCTGAGCGCGGCGAGGAAGGCGACCGTCTGCGCCTTGGGCACGTGCTCCAACACGTCGTTGAGCGTGATCGCGGCGTAGCGGCCCGGCCGCGCCGCCAGGAAGGTCCCCGCGTCCCCCACGTGCACGGGCAGCGCCACGCGCCGTCGCGCCTCCTCCGCCTGCTGGGGGGAGAGCTCCAGCCCCTCGCCCCGCCCGTAGCCCTGCAATTCCAGGTACCGCAGAAACTGCCCCGACCCGCACCCGACGTCGAGCACCGGCGCGTCCCGATCCGCCGGCAGACAATCGTAGTAGTACTCTCCGTAGCCGCGCGCGATCTGGTCGAAGTCCAGGTCCCGGTGCAGCTCCTCGTAGAAGGTATCGCCGTACCGCTCGAAGGGCGCGTTCGTCATGCGGGGGTCCCCTGGACGCGCGAGAGGACGCGGCGCAGGCTGCGCGCCGCCTCCTCCCAGGTGTGGGTCTTCACGTGCCGCAGGCCCCGATCGGCCAGGTCCGCCCGCCACGCCGCGTCCTCGACCAGGCGGATCATGGCTCCGGTCCAGGCGTCCGGGTCCTCGGGCGGGAGCAGGAGGCCGGCCTCCTCCACGACCTCCCGCACCGCCGGAATGTCCGAGGCGAGGACCGGCGCGCCGCAGGCCATCGCCTCGAGCGGCGGCGCGCACCAGCCTTCGTAGAGGGTCGGGAAGACGAGGCCGAGGGCGGCGTTGTAGAGGTGGACGAGGGCCTCGTCCTCCTGGCTCACGGCGCCCAGGAATCGGACCCGGGCCTGTAGTCCGGACTTCGCGACGAAGGCGCGGGCGCGCTCGATCTCCGGCTCGAAGGGGCCGGCGAGGACCAGATCATGCGCGGGGACGCGGGGCGCGGCCATGGCCCAGGCCTCCAACAGTCCGAGGATGTTCTTATGCTTGCCGATCACGCCGACGTAGAGGAAGTAGGGCCGCGCGAGCCCGAACCGCCGCTCGACGAAGGCCCGGCTGTCCGCCGCCGCCAGCGGCCGGAAGGCCGGGTCCACCCCGTGCGTCACGACGTGGACCCGGTCCGGCGTGATGTCCGTGTGCCGCAGCAGGTCCCGGCGCGTGCTCTCCGAGACGGCCAGGAAGTGCGTCGCGTGCCGCCGCGCGTAGCCCAGCGCCTTGACGAGGGCCCGCACCTTGTCCGGCTCGCACCGCTCCGGGATGGCGAGGTAGGCCACGCCCCGGACCGTGCAGAGGACCGGCGCGCGGCGGGCCGGCGGGAAATAGAGGTCCGGCGCGTAGAAGGCATCCATCGCTCCCAGCCAGGACTCGGCCGTCGGCGCCCCGAACAGGTCCCAGACCGGCAGCAGCGCCCGCATCGGCAGCCGCGACACCCGCTCCGACCAGGAGCAGGAAGGCCCGAACGCGAGCCGGCCCGGCGTCGTCCCCTGCCGGTCGAAGTACAGCAGGGCCCAGTCATCCTCCGGATGCAGTCGCACGAGGTGGTGGAGCAGGTTCCTCGTGTTCCGCTGGACGGCCCGCTCGCCATGGAGGACCGCCGTCGCATCGAGCCCGAATCGCGCCATCGGTCACCCGGCTCCCGCCCGCAGCCGCCGGAGCCAGAGCTCCAGCACGAGCAGCGCGTAGAGGTCCTCCCGGGGCCGGTCGCCCAGCGGCGCGGCCCGGAGCGCCGCGACCGCCCGGCGGTCCACCCATCCCAGGATCTCGCTGTCCCCGCCCAGGCAGACCTCGTCGAAGCGGCGAAGGAAACTCTCCTTCAGCCAGCGGTTCAACGGCACTACGAACCCCTGCTTCGGCCGGGCCAGCACGCCGCGCGGCAGGAGCGGCGCCGCCACTTCCCGCAGCAGGCGCTTCCCCTCCACCGGCCAGGGGCTCACCAGCCAGCCGGGGCGCAGCGACAGGGCCAGCTCGACCACGCGGTGATCCAGCAGCGGCACCCGCACCTCCAGGCCGTGGGCCATGCTCATCCGATCCACCTTGGTCAGCATGTCGTCGTCGAGCGCGGTGGACAGGTCGGTCCAGAGCGCCCGGTGGACCGGATGCCAGCCCGCGGCCTGCCGGAGCGCGGTCCGGGGCCGTTCGCGCAGGACCGCCTCGCCCTCTCCCACCGTCCCCCGCTCGAAAAGCGCGGCGCGGACGTCGCGCGTCGTGATCTCCCGCTCGCGCACGAAGCGCTCCTCATCGGGCAGCGCGGCCAGGTCCAGCATGGCCGGCAGCGAGCGGCGCCGCCCGCCCCGCCAGGGCGGCAGCCGCCGGAGCAGGCGGGCCAGCGGACCCGGTGCGGGGAGCGCGGCCTGGAGCGCGGCGACCCGATAGCGGCCGGTGTAGCCGCCGAAGACCTCGTCGCCCCCGTCGCCGGAGAGGACCACCTTGGCGACCGCCCGAGCCGCCCGGCAGACGGCGAAGGTCGGCAGGGCCGAGGAGTCGGCGAAGGGCTCGTCCATGAAGGCGAGCGCGTCGTCGAGCAGCGCCGCCGGGTCCGGCTGGAGCACGACCTCCCGGTGGCTGGTCCCCAGGTGGGCGGCCACCAGCCGCGCGATCGGCGCCTCGTCCACGCCGGTGCCGGGGAAGGTGACGCAGAAGGTTTCCATCTTCGCGTGGCGCTGCGCCAGGGCGACCACCGTGGAAGAGTCCACGCCGCCGGAGAGGAAGGCCGCGACCGGGACGTCGGCCGCCAGATGGTCCCGTACGGCCGCGTCCAGGCGGGCGGCCAGGGCCTCGCGCGCCGCCGCCCGGGATGGCGGCGCGGCGCCCGGCGCCGGCGTCCAGTACCGGCGGCTCGTGGACCGGCCGCCCTCCCAGACGAGCAGCTCCGCCGGCATCAGCCGCCGCACGCCGGCGAGGATGCACCGCGGCGCCGGGACGTAGGAGAGGGCCAGGTAGGCGTAGAGCGCCGCCCGATCGACCCGCGCCTCCGCCTCGCCCCCCCGGAGCAGGGCGGTGGCCTCGGAGGCGAAGGCCAGCCCGCCCTCCCGCTCCGCCACGTAGAGCGGCTTGATGCCGAAGCGGTCGCGCGCCAGCAGCAGCCGGCGGCGGCGAGCGTCCCAGAGCGCGAGCGCGAACATGCCGTCGAGCACCGCGAGGCAGTCGTCGCCCCGCTCTTCGTAGAGGTGCAGGACGACCTCGGAATCCGAGCCGCTCCGGAACCGGTGGCCGCGCCCGATCAGGTCGTCGCGCAGCCCGCGGTAGTTGTAGAGCTCGCCGTTGACGACGACGTGGAGCGTGCCGTCTTCGTTCGCCATCGGCTGCCGGCCGGTGGGGGTCAGGTCGATGATCGCAAGCCGGCGGTGCCCGAGCGCCGCGCCGCCCAGGGCCCGCACGTCCGCGTCGTCCGGCCCCCGGTGCGCCATGGCGTCGCACATGCGCCGGACCCGTTCCGCCAGCTCCGCCTGCGGACGCCCCGGGGCCACGATGCCGGCGATCCCGCACATGGCTCAGCCTTCCCCGCCGGAGGCCAGCCGCGCCTCGATGAAGGAGGCCGTCTCCAACGCCGCCCGCCGCCAGGACCGGTGGGCCAGGACATAGTCCCGTCCCGCCCGGCCGAGCGCCTCGCGCCGAGCGCGGTCGGCCAGCAGCGATCGGAAGGCCTCCGCCATGGCCGAGGCCTCCCCCGGCGGGACGAGGACGGCCTTGTCGGCCAACAAGGGATAACTCAGGCTGTCCGGCAGGTCCGTCACCACCAGCGGCAGACCCGCCGCCATGTAGTCCCAGAGCTTGGCGGCGAAGGCCCCCTGTTGCTGCCGGATCTTCGGCGCGGTCAAGGGCAGGACCGCGAGGTCGGCCGCGCGGAAGTAGGCCGGCATCGCCTCGTAGGGCCGGGCGCCCTCCATCCGCACCGACTCGGTCAGGCCCAGGGCCTTGACCCGCGCCTCGATCGGCCGCCGCAAGGCGCCCTCCCCGACGAGCAGGAGCCGCGCCGACGGCTCGACGGCCGCCGTCTTGGCGAAGGCCTCGACCACCGTCGCCAGGTCGTGGTGGGGATGGAAGCTGCCGGCGAAGAGGATGATCGGCGCCCGCTCGGGCAGGCCCAGCGCGGCCCGCGCCGCCTCGCGATCGCCCGGGCTGAAGAGGTCCGTGTTCGTCCCGAGCTCCTGCACCAGGATCCGGTCGGCGGGGACGCCGTACTCCTGCGCGATCCGCCGCGCGTTGCCGGCCGTGCTGACGACGAGGCCCCTGGCCGACCGCAACAACTCCCGCTGGCTGTCCCTCGCGCGATCGAGCTCCCGCTCCGACGCGCCGACCAGCCGCAGGTCGTCCAGGGCCCAGCCGTTCACCTCCACGAAGAGGGGCAGGCCGAGACGTCGCGCCAGGCCGGGCAGCAGCGGCTGCGGGACCGCCTCGCGCAGGTAGAGCAGGTCGAAGCCCTCGGCCAGGTGGAGCCGGAGGAGGTGGACGGCGCACTGGAGGTGGAAGGCCAGGGCCCGCAGGCGGTCGAACCCCCACCAGCGGACCCAGACGTGCCGGACGCCGGACCACGCTTGCGCGCGCAGGGGCCGAGGGAGAATGACCGTCACGTCGTGTCCCAGGGCCGCGAGGCCCTCGCCGATCTCCCGCGTGTGGATCGAGCAGGCGTTGGCGACGTCGAGTTCGACGAAGGCGAGACAGGCGATGCGCAGCCTCCGAGCGGGCCGGCTGACCGTCTCCCGCCCGTGCGACCGGTCCGCGGCGAAGACCGCGCCGCCCTCCGGGCCCCCCTGCGGGCCGTTGTCCCTCATCGCTCGGTGCTCCCGAACAATCCCCTCGACGTGACCGGAACGGCCCGCAGGAGGATTATAAGCAATTCCCCGTGGCGCCGCCACAGATAGAGGGCCCAGAGCCCGATCCAGGCGGCCATGGCGGCCCACACCGACAGTCCCGCGCCGACGGACAGGCCGGCGGCGCCGGCGAGCAGGACCGCGGCGGCGACCGGTTCGACGGACAGGGCCGCGATGCGCCCCAGCAGGGGCTCGACTAGGTGAGCCCCGTAGAGATGCCCGGCGAGGCTGACCGCGTAGGCCAGGACCAGGCTCCAGGCGGCGCCGACCATCCCCCAGGTCGCGGTCATGGGCACGATCAGCGCCGCGAAGACGCCGGCCTCCGCCAGCTTGATGCGCGAGAGCAGCTCGGTCCGCCCTCCCGCCAGGATGAGGGTGCCGCAGGCCGCGGCCAGCGCCCGGAGGGACTCCGCCGCCACGAGGACGGCGAAGGGCGCCACGGCCGGCGCCCACCGGGGCCCCAGGACGAGGAGGACGACCGGCCCGGGAAACAGCGCGAGGAGGACGACGATGGGCAGGAGGATGAGGAGGATGAGCCGCCACACCGTCCCGAACGCCTCCCCCGGCCGCCGCCCCTCGCCCAGAATACGGGAGTAGGCCGGAAACACCGCCTTGCCGACCACCTCGATCAGGCCCCGCGTCAGCATCTCCGCGATGCCGAAGACCACCTGGTACTGCCCCAGCTCCCCCACCCCACGCAGGCGGCCGACGGCGATCGCGTCGCCGCGGGTCACGACATAGGTCAGGAGTCCGCTCGCGTAGAGGTGCCGCCCGAAGGTCCAATACTCAGCCACCGCCTCCCGGTCCCAGGCCAGCCTCGGCCGCTCCGTTCGCAGGAACCAGACGCCGACGGCCGCGACGGCCTGGCCCGCCAGGAGCCCGAGCAGCAGGGCCCAGGCGGAACCGAACCACGCGGCCAGGACGATCGAGCAGAGCGCGCCGCCGATGTCACGCCCCGCGTCGAGCGCCGTCCTCGCCCGGAAGCGCATCTCCCGGAGCAGGAGCGCGGCGGGCACGGCCGGCAGGCCGACGAGGAGGAAACTGACGGCGCCGACCCGGAGCAGCGGCTCGGCATCGGGGCGATCGAAGGCGGCCGCGACCCACGGCGCCGACGCCTGCACGATCAGAAACAGCGCGGCCGATCGGGCGAGGGTGAGCGTCCAGGCCGTGTTCACGTGGCGCGGCGGGAGGTCCCGTCGCTGGATGAGGGCGCTTTCCACGCCCGATTCCGTCAGGATGAGGCCGGCGAAGAGCGTCAGGGTGACGATGCCCACCAGCCCGAAGTCCTCGGGGGTCAGGAGCCGCGCCAGGATGACGGTCCGGAGGAAGCCGACGCCCTGCTGGCCGAGGAAGCCCAGGCCCACCCAGGCGCTGCCGCGGATGATCCGGTCCCGGTTGGCTTCGGGCTGGCTCACGGACGGCCGGTCGCTCCGGCCCGGACGCCGGCCTTCCGACGCCGGAGGAGGTACAGGCGATAGTAGGGAAACCGCCTGAGGTAGGGAAGCGTCCCGATCCAAGCGTTCACGGTCTCGCGGGACAGGAGGTTCACGAGGTGGGCGATCCAGGCGGGCCGGCCCTCCCACGGGGGCAGCACGTAGCCGACGCCGCCGGCCCGGACGACCTCGAATCCCGCCCCCGTCAGGCCGGCTTCGAACCGCTCCCAGGTGACGAACATGTGCGGAAAGCCGTCGAGCGGCACGGCGGACAGCTCCCGGACGTGCTCCTTCTCGTCGCAATAGACCGGACGCCCCGTGCGCGCCATCTGGCGGCGGCTGCGCAGGGTGACGGAGGGAAGGGAGATGAGCAGATGGCCGTCGGCGCGCAAACAGCGGGCGAACTCCCGGAGGGCTCCGTCGAGGTCGGGCACGTGCTCGAGCGTCTCGAGGCTGACGATGCCGTCGAGGGTCCCGTCGGCCAGGGGAAGGGCCGTCACCGACCCTCGCAGCAACAGCCGGTAGCCGCGCGCCCGGGACCGCGCCAGACGCCCGGCATCCAGGTCCAGCCCGATGAGGGTCTTCCGGGAAGACAGGAGCGCGGCCAGGTGGCCTTCGCCGCAGGCCGCATCCAGCCAGCGGGCACCGGGTACGGCGGCGACCCACGCCGTCGCCCGCTCGAGCAGGACCGCCGGCCAGGGCCAGATCCGGCGCAGGGCCGGATTGTAGCGGACCCGGTCATAGCCCGTCGCGGTCCCTGTCCGCTCATCCATGCGAGGCTCCGATGGAGGGTGCGCGAGACCCGGCGGCCGACGCGCCCACGGCCTGAGCGGGGGCCCCAGGCCGCGGAGGGCCGCGGTCAGAGACGGCGGCCGTGTCCGAACCCGAACCCGGGTTGGAGCGACACCGAGGCCGCCTCCGCGGCCTCGGCCTGGGCCTCCGGCTCCTCCCCCTCGACCTCGGCGAGCTGCTGCATCTTCACGATCAGGGCCGCGTAGAGCCAGAAGGGCTCCATGATCCTGACGATGATGAAGGTGTTGGACCCGACCGAGTGGACCAGCAAGGCCAAAAACCCGAGCAGGAACCCGAGCGTGATGCCCTGTTGGTACGGAGTCTTGGCATCGCGATAGCAGTGCCACCCGGTGCGGAAGATCGCCCACATCAGGAGCAGGAACGTCGCCAGCCCCACCAGCCCCGTCTCCGTGATGATGCGCGGGACCATCGCGTCCATGAAATATCGCGACCCGGTGACCCCCGCCCCGAAGAGGGGCGACTCCTTCAGGGTGTCCGCCGTCTGCTGCCACGACCGGAGCCGTTCCGACGTGGATGTGTCCACCCGGAGGCCGCCGACCCTGATCTGTCCGACTTCCTTCGGCGACTGGGTGAAGGTGAAGAAGACCCGCTCCTTTACCGCCTGGGGAATCCACCAGGGCGAGGCCACCATGACGAGCAGGACGAGCGAGAACAGCAGGGGACGTTTGTAGCTTGTCTTGAGGATCACGACCATCAGCACGACGATGGCCGCCAGGAACGAGGTGCGCGACAGGGTCGCGAGCAGGGCCAGGAGACCGAGGAGGAGCGTGGTGATGTAGGGCCAGCGCTTCGGGGTGGAGTCGGGCGTCAACAGGAGGCCGGTGATGATGCATCCCATGAAGACCAGGTAGCCGCCGAGGGTATTGGGCTCCCCTTCTTCGCCCTCGAAGGGCGCGGAGGCCCGTTCGCCCGAGGGAATCTGCCCGATCGCGATCACCGACACCAGGAAACAGGTGATCAGGCTGGCGTTGATCAACCCCATGGCCATTTTCTTGGTCTTGCAGACATTGATGACCATGAAGTAGAGGAAGAAATACTCGAAGTACTTCAGGTTGAAGAAGAACCCCGGCAGGGGCCGGACCCGCCCGACCAGCACGCCGATGACGGTCGCGACCGCGCAGGCCGCGACGTAGAGGAAGATCGGCCCGTTCAGCGGCGTGTACTTGAACGGCGCCTCTTCCTTGTGCACGGCCGACTTGACCAGCCAGATCAGGCCCACGACCACCAGCAGGAAGTCGTCCAGCCGCAGCGTCATGCCGTGACCGACCTTCGTCGCCTTGCCGCTGGTGGCCGCGCCGCTGAACTCGCCCCCGAACATGAACTCGGGCCCGAGCAGCATGGAGTACACGAGGAGGTAGAGGCTGAGGGGCGTGGACAGAAACGAGGTGATCAACAGCGTGGTGCCGGCGACGGCCCCGACCAGCAACCCCGACTTGCCCAGGACCATGGCGATACCGAGGCCGATGGCGAGCAGCAGAACGAGGGCCATCTCCACCGGGCCGATGCGGATCTGTTCCATGGACGGCGCGCAGACCTCCGGAGGGGCGGCTACTTGTAATGGTAGCGGTACATTTCGTAGTCGGGGGTGAGCTCGGCGCTGACGTTGCTGAGCACGATCCCGATCAGGGAGCCCTTGGCGTTCTCAAGGAGGGTCTTGGCGCGGCGGAGGGCGTTCCGGCCGACCCGCCCGACCTGGTAGACCATGACGACGCCGTCCACCTTGGAGCCCACCGTCACGCCGTCGGTGACCGGCAGGATCGGCGGACAGTCGAAGATGGTGATGTCGTATTCCTGCTTGGCGGTCTGGATCAGCTCGACGAGCCGCGGGGAGTTCAAGAACTCGGCGGGGTTGTCGGGGCGCTTGCCCGAGGGGAGGATGTTCAGGTTGTCGATGCCGGGTGCGTTCACGACCTGGTCCACGCCCAGCTTGCCCAGCATCAGGTCCGTGACGGTCCTGATGGATTCCTGGTACGGCACCGTCCCGAGCAGGATCTCGCTCAGGCCCGGGGACTGCTCCAGGCCGAGCCGCTCGTGCACCGAGGGCTTGCGGAGGTCCGCGTCCACCAGCAGCACGCGCTTGCCGTCCTGGGCCAAGGCGATGGCCAGGTTCACGGCGCTCGTGGTCTTGCCCTCCTGGGCGCCGGCGCTGACGAAGGCGAGCACCCGATTGCCCTGCAGCCCGCCCGCGAACTGGATGTTCGTCCGGAGCGACCGGTAGCCCTCGGCGAGCGGCGATTGGGGATCGAACAGGGCGACGAGGTGGCAGTAGAGGTCGAGGGTCTCCCGGTCGAGCTTCTCCTTGAACTGGGCCTGGATCTCCCGCTCGACCTCCTTGCGGTCCACGCGGGGGATGACGCCGAGCACCGGCACCTTGAGGTAGGACTCGACTTCCTCGATCGTGCCGATGGAGGTGTCGAAGGATTCCTTGAGGAAGGCCGCGACCAGGCCGACCATCGTGCCCATCAGGACGCCCAGGAAGGCGTTCAGGGGCAGGTTCGGCGCGTTCGTCGGCTTGGTCGGCGCCAGGGCCGGCTCGATGATCGTCACCTCCTCGATCTGCTCGGCCCCCCGGATGAGGAACTCCTGGTGCTTGGCCTTGAGCGCGGCGTAGAGGTTGCTGTTGACCATCACGTCGCGTTCGAGCCGGGAAAGCTGGATCGCCGCCTGCGGTAGCGCCAGGTAGCGCTCCCGGTAGCGGCCGATGGATTCCTGGATCGCACGCTCCCGCGAGGAGAAGGTGGCCAGCTTGGTCTCCAGCTCGCGCAGCATCTCCTGCTTCACGTTCATGATCTTCTGGTCCAAGTCCCGGACGACGGCGTGCTGGGGCGTGTAGTGGATGAGCAGGTTGTCGCGCTCCTGCGAGAGGTCGGCCATCCGTTTGTTCAGCGTGCTGATGAGCGCCTCGACCTCGTCCGAATAGACCCGCGTCGCCTCCGCCGCGCCACCGCCCTTCTTGAGCGACTCGATCTGGCCGGCGATCTCCTGCTTGACGCGGCGCAACTGTTCGAGGTCGGCCTCCAGCTTGTTGTACTGCTCCAGGGCCTGCTTGGCCTCCTCCGTGACGAAGACCTGCCCCTCCTGTTCCTTGAACTCGCGCAGCCGCTGCTCGGACTCGTGCAGGCTCATCTCGAGGGTCTTGAGCTGGCCCTCGACGAACCGCCGGGCCTCGATCACCTGACGGTTGCGGTTGTAGATGTTCTCCTCGCGGTAGGCCTCCGCCGTGAGGGTCGCGTACCGCTCGGCCAGCTTGGGGTCCGCCGCCGTCGCGGTGATCTTGAGGATGTTGGTGCTGCCCTCCTGCGACGCCTCGATGTGCCCCTGGATGTCGTACACGATGTCGAGGAATTCCGGGTTCGCCCGGACGTCCTTGGAATCGAGATCCTTGTCGATCAAGCCCAACGCCTTCGCGACGCGCTCCATGACCGGGAAGCTGCGGATCACCTCGGCTTGGGTGCCGATGTCGCTGCCCTCCGACACGGACACGGATTCCTGCAGCAGCCCGGAGGCCGTCGTGGACCGCTCGTACTTCACACGGGAGGCGGCCTTGTAGATCGGGGCGGGACCGACCAGGTAGGGCATCACGGCCGTGAAGACGGCCACCAGGACGATTGTGAAGATGATGATGGCCTTCCGCCGGCGGACGATCAGCCAGAAGTCGACGAGGTTCAGGTCGTACTGCGCCATGTCAGGAAGCGGCGACCCGTGACGCGCCTGCGTGCTGAAGGGCGCTCCCGCCCGCACGCGCGGGACGCGGGACGGTGCGCGCTGTCACCCCTGCGCCCCTTCCGCCATTCCGGTGGGAGGCGGAATCCAGAGCTTGGCCTGGACCCCGGCTGTCGCCGGGGTGACGGTCCACGGCCGGGGCCTGCCTCGGACGGTTTCCCTCCGTGGCCGGCATGTTGGAGCCTGCGCGGGCATGATGGTCAGACATGTGCGCCGCCGCCGCGAACCCGGGCAGCCGCCGATCCGCCGCCTCGACCGCCCGCTCCAGCAGGCGGTCGAACAGCGGCCTCACCAGCGCCTGCGCGGCTTCGTGCCGCTTCAGCAAGTCGGCGACGCGCTCGCCGTACTCGACGTAGAGGTCCGCGAACAGCCGCCCGTACCAATGGTCCGAGAAGGGGCCCAGGAGGTACCAGCGCAGAACCTTGGGCTGCCAGGCGTCATCCCCATAAAGCGCCCGCGCGACCCAGCACACGGGCACCGTGGCCTGGGTCTGCGCCGAGGTGGGGTTGAACAGGTCGTACAGGGCCTTGTTGATGAAAACGATATTCGATGCCGTCAGCAAGCTGTTCAGGACGGGTGAGAGGGCCCGGTTGTAATAGACGCTCCAGTCGCCCATCCTGGACCGCGGCACGAAGACGATGTCGCCGTCCTGCAACTGCAGGTCCGCGGACATGTCGCCGGTCTTGAGCGCGTTCTCGATGTCGGCCACCCGGACCAGGTTCTTGTGGCCCTCCCGGGGCGAGATGACGACGATCTTGCTCATGTCGGCGATGTCGGAGAAGCCCTCGCCGATGGCCACGGCCGAGAGGATCGTCGTGCGCTTGCTCATCTTCAGCTTGCCGCCGCGGCGGACTTCCCCCGTGACGTAGATGAAGCGCTCGCGCTCCGCGCCCTTGAGCAGACGCACCTGCACCCGAGGCTGCTTGATGAAGGGAGCGATCTCCCTGGTGATCCGCGCCTCCGCCGCCGCCTCGTCCAGCCCGCGGACGTCGATGTCGGTGAAGGCGACCGTGATGAGGCCGTTCTGCCTGACCGTCACGGGGTACTTCTCCTCCCCGCCGCCCCGCCGGACGGTGACCTCCAGGGAGTCCCCGGGCTGGATGAGGTCCTCCGGGTCCGGCTGCCTCGCCTCCACCCCCCTGACGGCCTTCGCGGGCGCGACGGGCAACTGGAAGAGGGGGTCCGGGACCTTCGGCTGGTGGGGGCTCGGCCAGTCGGAGCAGGCCGCGAGCATGGCCGCCGCACCGGCCGCCAGGAGCAGCACCGACAGGCGGCGGGCTATCGAGCGACGCATGGACTCAGACCCTCGCGGGGGGGACATGGTGGTACGGTGGATGCGTTCCGCTCCGCGGGCGGACGATTCCGTGACCGGTTCCGCCCCCAAGGCCGTGCGCATCGCCTGCGGACGCCGCTCGCGGGTGGATGAGTGGATGCCAGACCTCCCTCTCCACCCTCCGAGGACCGCCGAGCCGGGATCAAAAGGCCAGTTGCACACGATCGACGATTTCCGCCACGTGTACCAGCGGCGTCGCGCTGATGTCGATCTCCCGCGGCTCCCGGAGCCGCTGCCCGCCCTGATCGATCATGACCTTGACGGTGGGGCGGAGCGGAAACCGCGGGTTCAACCGGACCACCTCGCCGACCTCGCCGGAGGTCAGCTTCACCCAGGTGCCGACCGGAAACAGCGAGAACTGCTGCAGCAGGCTCTTGAAGAGTTTCGTGGGAAACGAGGCTTTCTCGCGCACCAGCAGGAGGCGGACGGCCTCGAACGGCAGCATCGCCTGGCGGTTCAGTCTGGAGCGCAGCATCGCGTCGAGGATGTCCGCCAGGCCGATCACGAAGGCGAACTCATGGATCTGCGGCCCCTGGAGCCTGCGGGGATACCCCGTGCCGTTCAGCCGCTCATGCTCCTGGCCGACGACCTCCGCCAGCCAGGGGCTGTCGGGCGCGACCTTCTTCAACAGCTCCTCTCCGAACTGCGGATGACGCTGGAGGACGGCGATTTGCTCCTGGCTCCACCGCCCGGGCTCTTCCAGGAGCTGCTCCGGCAGCCGGAACATGCCCACGTCGTGGAGCAGGGCCGCGAGCGCGACCCTGGAGAGCTCATCCTTCCTGTAGCCCAGGCCCATGCCGATCTTGATGGTATAGATGGCCGTGTGGACCATGTTCCCGACCAAGGACGGGCCGCTCTGGTGGGAGATCGCCCGGACCAGGAGCCGATCGTCCTGGCTGAGCGACGCCACGAAGCCGTTGGCGATCTGCGCGACATCCGCGAGGACGAAGGGCCGTCCCTGCCGGATGAGCTTGGCGATGGCCGTGAGAGCGGCTTCCGCCTGGGCGTACCAGTCCACGGTCGGCGCCGGCGCCTGCACCGGGGCCTTGGGCGGAGCCGTCTCGACCGGCCCGGCTTGCACGGTGACCGGCGGGGGCGGCGGCGCAGCGACCGGTACGGGCGGCGGCTGGACTGGCGGCCCCTGAACGGGAGGCGGCGGCGAGGGCGCGGCGGTCTGGGCGCCGACCAGCGCCCTCAACGTGACCGGCGTGCCCTGGGGCTCGGACGGAAGGGCCGACGCCTCGCGCTCAAGGTGTTCCTTGAGCACCCTGAGCGTGACGGGCTGGGCCGGGGGCGGAGACGCGGCAGGCGGCGACGCGGGAGCAGCCGCCTGCTCGGCGGATTTCTTCTCCTCGGCGCCCTGCTCACCTTCGGTGAGCTCTTTTGCGCCCCGGATCAGGTCAGTGAGCCGTACCACCGTGCTCTCCTACACGAAAGTCCGCCGCCACGCGCATGACGACCTGCGCGTCGATCTGGGCCTTGCGCTCCAGACACCCGGTCAGTAGGGCCAGGTCAGCCAGCGTATTGATGTTGCGGGGGATTCCGCCGGAGTGCTTGTAGAGCAACTCGACGGCCTCGGTCGAGAAGATCGGCCGCCCGCCCTCCCCCCCCGCGGTCTTGATCCGAAACTCGATGTACCGCGTCGTCTCCAGCAGGTCGAACGCCGGCAGGTGAAACCTCACCGCAACCCGCTGGGCGAACTGGGGAATCGCGTCGAGCCGTTCGTTCAACTCCGGTTGCCCCAACAGGATCAGGGTGAGGAGAAACCGGTCGTTCAACTGGAAATTGAGGAGCAATCGCAGCTCCTCGAACACCGTGTCGTCCCTGATGGCCTGGGCTTCGTCCACGATGATGATGGTGTCCTTGCCCTGCCTCAGGTTGTCCACGAGGTACTCGTTCAACCGGTGCAGCCGCTCCAGCTTCGTGGCCTGCGTCTCGACCCCCAACTGGTAGAGGACTTCCCCCAGAAACTCCTGGGCGTCGATCGAGGGGTTGGCGATGAGGGCCGTGTCATAGCGATCCTGGGCCAGGTGCTGAATGAGTTTTCGGCTCAACGTCGTCTTGCCGCAGCCGATCTCCCCCGTCAGCAGAACCGCCCCTTTCCGTGCCTGGATCCCGTAGAGAAGCCGGTGCAACCCTTCCTCATGCTTGGGCGAAGGAAAGTAAAACTTCGGGTCAGGGACGTTTTCGAAGGGCGAAACTTTCAGGCCCCAGTAGGGCTCGTAGTGCACGCTATGGTCCGCCTGTGGATAACCCTGGCCAATTTTTTTCGTATTGTGCCGGTAACGCCTTGATTTGTCAAATTCCTTTCGTCCGACACCCCCCATCAGGCCGCAAGGACGGCTCCGGTGAGCCGTCGCTCCAGTGACCGACTCATCGGCCGGCTGCGGCTTCTCCCCCCTTCAGCTCCAGAGCCTCGCCAGCCGGCGGCGGCGTGGAAGCCGGACGTCCCTGTTCATCCATCAGCTTTTTGAGCCGGTCACGTTCCTCTTGGAGCTTCTGCAAGTTGGCCTTCAGATCCGCCGTGCCCGGCGAGAATGTTGGCTTGGCGGCGGCATCCCCTGACCCTTCGCTGGCCGAACCCGAGTCTGCCTTCTGCATCGGGACAGGGCTCATGGCCTGCGGCTGGGCGGGGACCGGCTTGTGTTCCGCCGTCGCCTCCTTCGGCGGGGCCGGCCCCGTCGGCAGGACCCGCACCGACGTATGGGCGGCGAGATAGGCTGTATGGTCGATCGCCACCAGGCTGACCGGCTGCGCTCCCTCCTCCTGGACCCAGGCCCCGTCGGCCCCGACCACATACTCGACCGGTTCGAAGGTCAGGGGCTTGGCGGAGCCGCCCACGGGCCGGAGGGGGGATGCCTTGACCGGGTCAACGACCTCGGTTTTGCCGGGAGGAAGCCGCACGCGGTGGTTGGCGATCATTACGTAAAGCTTTCCTTCCTTGAGGAACAGGCCGCCGGAGGTGAAGGTCCGGTAGGTGGCCTTCGGCTGAATGACCGCGAAGGCGACCCACTCCGAGGCGCTCGCCCGATGGAGAGCTTCCCTGATCCCCGGCGCGATCTGGCTCAACTCACCGTAGGTCAAGGCCGGCTGCGGTTGAGCCCCTTCCCCCGCGCCGACGACGCGGACGTGCTCGAGCACCTCGGTCAGGTTGGCGTCGGTCCATTCCGCCGGGTGGTCATACCGAGCCCGGGCGGCCAAGGCGGGGTCGCGGTAACTGTCGAGGCGGACCAGCCAGGTCGGCGTATGGTCCACCGCCCGCTTGGCGATGGGACTGGCGCAGGCCTGGCAGACGAGCGCCACGAGCGCGACCACGAGCCGTGCGGTCACAGCCGGGTTCCCCTCCATCGAAACGGATCGACGCCGGTCATCCGCCTTCCCGAGTCGGCGTGGCCGAGGCCGGTCATCCCTGTTTGGCAAGACAGCCGGCTCGATCGTTCACGCTCGTGGGATCGCGCCACTCGAACCCCTCCTCCGTGGGACACATGCCCCGCGCGATCGCCCAGACCGACAGCGTCACAAGACTGGGCATCGGGTATCCCGTCGCCTTGGAATATCGGGCGCTGGATCGCCAGGCCAGGTTGCCGGTCTCCAAATCGAAGCTCCGGAGCGCGACCATGACGTCGTAGTAGGTTTCCTTCTGGCCCAACCCCCCATGCTCCGTGATCAAGCGGCGCCCCTCGAACTCCGAGGAAATCTTCGAGGTGCCGAACAACACCTGTTGGGCGCCGGCCAGCCGGGCGCCGATCATGACGACCTTTTCGTCGTCGGGCGTATTGGTGATCTTCAGCTTGTTCTCGTCGAGGAGCTTCTGGAAGACGACCGGGTCCACGATCGAATGCCCCCGATCGCGCAGCCAACTGTCCACGGCATCGCGGACCCATTCATGGTCCACCCAGATGACGTAGACGAGCCGCTCGTCCACCGTCTTGGTCGCGAAATGGGTCCGGAACGCCTCGGTGACCGGGTAGGCGGTGCTGAAGCCGCTCAGGTAGTTCATGCAGCCGGCGGAAAGGCCGAGCAGCGCACCGATCGCAAGCCGGGCGCCGAGACGACGCCGCGCACCCGGTCCGTGAGTCCTCGGTTTCATGTCGGGTCTCCACTCCGGCGATCGGACCCCGCCCCCGGGACCAGCGGACACATCCCTCCGGGACAGGGAGGAGTGGCCCGCCATTGCTCCGGAGGACCACCGGGCCGCACCCGCCGGCCTTCGTGGAGAGGAAAGGGAGCCAGGGCCCCGGGAGCGGCGTCACCGCGCCCGGGGACGAAGGGATTGGAGGGAAGGGGCACAATCGAAGCCAGAGAGTGGGCTCCGTTACTTGCCCATGAGCTCCCGGTACTTCTGCTTCTGCTCTTCACTGAGTGTATTGAACTGCTGCTTCGCGCGTTCCCGCTCCTCGGGAGACATCTTGTCGTACATTTCCTTGGCGGACTTCTTGTCCTTGATGAGCTTCTTGACCTCCGCCTTTTCCTCGGCGGAGAGCTGCGCGGGGTTGTCCATCGCCTTGAAGGCCAGGGACACCCGCTTCATCATGCCTTCCAGCCCCTGCGTGGCGACGGCGGTTCCCAACGCCACCGCCGCGCACGTGGCCGTCAGCCCCGCGACGAACTTCCAATTGCTCCGGCCGAACGAGCGGGAATGTCTGCGCCTCATGCCCATGGTCCCCCGGCGCCGGCATTCTACTCCCCCCTCACGGGGGATTCAAGGCACCGTATTGAGTCATCTAAAATCTTACCGAGAGACAGATCGTTGCGTCATTTGTAATTCTTACCCTCCAGGTCCGCCCGGTGCGGGTCGGAAGGAGGGGGAGGATGGAGGCAGGAGGGATGGCGCGACGGTCGAAGTACGAGTATCTGCGAGTCATGTGGCAGCGGTATCAACGGGCCAACCGGGTGACGCGCTCGGCGTTGTTGGACGAAGTGACGCGAATGTGTGGCTATCATCGCAAGTACGCGATTGGGCTGCTGAGCCGGGCGGCCCCACCCCGGCCGCCGGTGCGCCGGGTGGCCCGGCGGCGGCCGACCTATTCGGAGGAGGTGATTCGGCTCGTGGCCCAGATCTGGGCGGCCTCGGGCTATCTGTGTGGCCAACGGCTCAAGGCCGCCCTCCCGCACTGGCTGCCCTGGCTGCGCCGCCGGGTGCGCCTCACCCCGACTCTGGAGCAGCAGCTTCAGCGCATCAGTGCTCGGCAGCTCGACCGGCGCCTGCGGGAGCGCAAGCAGCGGATCACGCGACGCCTCTATGGGACGACGCGCCCGGGCTCGCTGCTCAAGCACCTCATTCCGATCAAGACGGACCAGTGGGACGTCACCAAGCCTGGCTATGTGGAAATTGACCTGGTATCGCACTCCGGCGCCTCCGCCGCCGGGGAGTTCCTGCACACGCTGGACTGCGTGGACATTCAGACGACCTGGGTGGAGCGCCAGGCGGTCCTGGGCAAGAGCCGCCACGGGGTCGTGCAGGCCATGACCGCGATCGAGGAACAATTGCCGTTCCCCCTCCGGGGTGTCGATTCCGACAACGGGAGCGAGTTCATCAACGATCATCTGCTGGCGTGGTGTCAGGCGCGGCCCGCCGGCCAGCAGGTGCAGTTCACCCGCTCGCGCCCCTATAAGAAGGATGACAACGCGCATGTGGCGCAGAAGAACTGGACGCATGTGCGCCAGCTGGTGGGCTGGGAGCGGTATGACAGCCCGGCGGCCTGGCAGGCGCTCAATGCGCTGTACGCAGACCTACGGCTCTTTCAGAATCTGTTTCAGCCCTCCATGAAACTGGTGCGCAAAGTGCGGGTGGGCTCGCGGCTGATCCGGCGCTATGACCGCCCGCAGACGCCGTTCGAGCGGGTGAAGGCGTGTGCGGAGGCGGATCCGCAGAAGGTGGCGGCGCTGGAGCACATCATGGCGACCACCGATCCGTTCGTGCTCTCGCAGCGGATTGACCGCTCCCTGGAGCGGTTGGGGGCGCTCGCCACGCGGGCGACGCGCACGCCACGCGAGACGACCCCCCGGCCGCCGCAGCCGCGAGCGACCCCCCCGTGGCGCGGGGGACGTTCAGTCCACGGGTCCAACACCAGAAGCGGGGGAGGGCCGGGTCCCAACGACCTGAGGGGGGATACTCCAGCTTGGCCCACCCGGCGATCGCCCCGTATGAGGCACATGCGGAGGCCGTTTCTCCGGCAGGCAACCCGAAGACCCGCAAAACCGGGCTCCGGGAAGGAGTCGCTCGGTAAGATTGAGAAATGACGCAACGATCCCCCCGTGGGTAAGATTTTCAGATGGCTTGACAGGGGCACTTGATCGGCGCGATGGAATCCCGGAGGGTCCGCGTCACGTCTCCGTCCAGACACGCCACAGCCGGCCGAGATTGTCCCATTCCCGCGCCGGCAGCCGCCGATCGACGACCACCGACTGCGGGCGGCTCGCCCTGGCGCCCCGCACGTGCACCCCCGACCCTGCCGAGACGGAGATCGAGACCGCCCCCTCCACGTCCGTCCGGTGGAGAGGAATCCCCAGCTCGCGATAGACGTCCAGCACCGCCGGCGCGGGATGGCCGTAGGGGTTTCTCCGTCCGACTGACACGACCGCCACGTCCGGATCCAATTGACGCAACCACTGCGAGTCGAGCGAACTGCGGGCGCCGTGATGCGGTACCTTCACGACCGCGGTCTTCTGCGACCGCCCCTCTCGCCTCATCCGCGCCAGCGCCTCGACTTCGACATCGCCCGGAAAAAGGAATGCGTGCGGGCCGCAGTCCAAGCGGACGACGACCGAGAGGTTGTTCAGGGCGGTCCCGCTCATGGTCTTCGCCTCTACCCGCACCGCGCCGCCCGCAGCTTTTCCGCCGTCGGCCGGCGGATTGAGCGCATCGAGCCGACACGCCCGGACGTCCAGAAGCCGATCACCGGCCTGCACGATCCGCTCGGGAATGCCGCGTCGGGCCAGGACGTCCTTCAGCCGCAGGTAAAACGCCTCGTCCCTGTCGGCGCCGTTGCTCCAGTAGGTCCCGACGGGAAACTTCTCCAGGATCGAGGCCAGGCCGCCGACATGGTCGAGCTGGGGGTGGGTCCCGATCACGTGGTCCAGCCGCCTGATTCCCCGATCCCAGAGAAAGGGGCTCACCACCGCCCGTCCCATGTCCAGAGTATCGTAGGCCGCTCCCCCGTCGATCAGCACGGTTTGACCGTCCGGCAGTTCGATCACCGTCGCGTCCCCCTGCCCCACGTCGAGGAACGTCACCCTGAGCCGGCCCTCCTCAAACGGCGGCCTCGGCGACCATATCCACCAGACCAGCAGGAAGAGGGCCGCAAGGCCGCAGCCCGCCCGCAGCCGCCGCCCGGCGCCGCGCAGGACGGCCGCGGCGATCAGCAGGTAGAAGGCCCCGACGGCCGGCGGCGAGGGGGAGGCCACGTGCCACTCGGCCCCCGGCACGGCGGCAAGCCGGGCGACCGCCCCGTCCAACAGCTTCAGCAGGGCCTGGTTCAACGGCGCGGCCGGCAGGCTATCCCCTCCCGCGGTCAGGAGCCAGAGCGCGGAGCACAGTCCCAGCGGCACCAGCAGCAGACCGACGAACGGCACGACGAGGAGATTGGCCAGCAGGCCCAGCCAGGCGACTTGGTTGAAGTAGCAGGCGGTCAAGGGCAGGGTCGCGATCGTGACGGCCCCGGTGACCAGGGCGTAGTCGCCGAGCCAGCGACGGAGCCTCCGGGCCGGACCGGGAGCTGGCCGCCCCTCTTCGCCCGGCCGGGCCTCCCTTCTCTCCCAGACGAGGGCGATCGCCAGGACCGACGCGAAGGACAACTGGAAGGAAATGTCGTACAGGGCCGTCGGCTGGTGGGTGAGGATGAGGACCGCGGCAACGGCCACGGCCGTCGTCAGACGATGCTCGCGCCCGAGCCATACCGCGAGCAGGAACAGCAGGATCATGATGAGGGCGCGGACGGTCGCCACCTCGGCGCCGGCCAGGACCGCGTACAGCGTCACGGGAACGACGGTCAGGCCGGCCGCCAGCCGTGTGGCCGTGATGTGCCGGGACAGGGCGAGCAGCCAGGCGGCGGGCAGGCGACGCACCGCCTGTTTCACGACGAAAAAGGACAGGAGCGCGATCAGGCCGAGGTGGGAGCCGGAGATGGAGAGGATGTGCACGGTGCCCGTCGCCATGAAGCGGTCGCGCACCTCCGGCGTGAGATAGCCCGACTCGCCGATGACGATGCCCAGGAACACGCCGAGCGCCGACCCGTCGAGGGAACGCGCCGCCGCCGCCCGGATTCGATCGCGCCAGCCGTCGATGAGCGCCCAGGCCCGCCAGTACAGCCCCTCCGGCGGCGATACCATGACCTGACCGGGTCCGGACACCGAGGCGAGGGTCCCGATGCCGCGCCGCGCGAGCACCGACTCGAAGTCCAGGCCGCCGGGGTTGACGGGAAAGGCGGGTTCGTGCAGGCGTGCGGTGACGGCGAGACGGTCGCCGTGCGCCAGGCGGCGGTCGGGATCGCGCCAGGTCAGTCGGAGGCGTCCCTCGGCAGGGTCCTCGCCGGACTCCGACGGGGTCACCGACACCACGGCCGTCAGGCGTCCCGGCGCATGGCGGACCGGCTCGACGACGGTGCCGCGGATCGCCACCGGCTCCGCGGCGGCACGGCCGGCGGCCCGCGCGCCCGCCCCCGCGCCGGCCGCCCAGGTCCACACCACCAGACCGACCAGGACCGCGCCGTAGACGAGGAGCCCCACCCGGGTCTCCAGACGTTCCGCCCGTTCCAGAGCCGTGAGGACCGCGCCGAGGCCGAGCAGGAGCAGGAGGACGGACAGGGGAAGGTACGGCAGGTACGACCCGAGCGCCAACCCGGCGGCGAAGGAGCCAGCGGTCAGCGGCAACACCGGCGACACCGGTCCGTCCGACGGGCTAGCCCGCGCCGATACGGGCCCGCACGAGGGCGGCCAGGTCGTCCGCCACCGACCGGATGAGCGGCTCCGGCTCCCCCTCGACCATGATTCGGAGCAGCGGCTCCGTGCCCGAATAGCGGACGAGGATGCGTCCCGCCCCGTTCAACCTCGCTTCGGCCGCCCGCAACATCCCCTGGATGTCCGGGATGCGCTCCAAGGGGGGCTTCGCGCCCACGCGGACGTTCAAGAGCACCTGGGGCACGGCCTTCATCGTCGCGGCCAGGTCGGACAGTGGCCGCCCCGTGCGCTTCATCAGGCTCAGGACCTGCAACCCGGAGATCAGGCCGTCGCCCGTGGTATTGTGGTCGAGGAAGATGAGGTGGCCGGACTGCTCGCCGCCGAAGTTGTACCCCTCGGCTACCATCCGCTCCAGGATGTACCGGTCCCCCACGGGCGTCCGGACGAGGGCGATCCCCGCCTCGGCCAGCGCCCGCTCGAGCCCGAAATTGCTCATCACGGTCCCGACCACCGTGTCGCCCTTGAGCCGGCCCCGGCCCTTCAGGTCGAGCGCCAGGGCGGCCATGACGTGATCGCCGTCCACGATCGTGCCCCGCTCGCAGACGAAGATCGCCCGGTCGGCGTCCCCGTCGTGGGCGAGGCCCACGTCGGCCCGCCGGCGCAGCACTTCCGCCTGCAACTGCTCGGGGTGCACGGCCCCGCAGGCCTCGTTGATGTTGGTCCCGTTCGGCTCGTCGCCCACGACCCAGACCGTCGCGCCCAACTCGCGGAAGACCTTGGGCGACACCTTATAGGCCGCGCCGTGGGCGCAGTCGATGACGACTTTCAGCCCCTGGAGGTCCATCTCCCGAGGGAGTGACTGCTTGACGAACTCGATGTAGCGCCCTTCCGCATCGTCCACGCGAAAGGCCTTGCCGACGGCGTCGGCCGTCGGCCGCAGGTGCTCGATCTCGTCGGAGGTGATCAGCTCCTCCATCCGGGACTCGAATTCGTCGGGCAGCTTGAAGCCGTCGCTGGAGAAAAATTTGATGCCGTTGTCCTGGTAGGGGTTGTGGGAGGCCGAGATCATCACGCCCGCGTCCGCGCGCAGGCTGCGGGTCAGGAAGGCGACCGCCGGCGTGGGCATGGGCCCGACGAGCAGCACGTCCACGCCCATCGAGCAGATGCCGGAGGTCAGGGCGGATTCCAGCATGTAGCCGGACAGCCGGGTGTCCTTGCCGATGACGATCTGGTGGCGACCGGCCCGGCGCTTGAACAGGAACGCGGCGGCGCGCCCCAGCTTCATCGCCGTCTCGCTCGTCATCGGCTCCAGGTTGGCCACCCCGCGGACGCCGTCCGTCCCGAACAGCTTGCCCATCGTCCTCCTCACCCGACCGCGCCGGCCTCGGCCTCGCGGATCGCCCCGGCCAGCCTGACGACGTCCCGCATCGCCGCGACGTCGTGCACCCGCACGATGCTCGCCCCCCGCAACACGGCCGCGGCCACGGCCGCTGCCGTCCCCATGAGCCGCTCGCCGACTGAGCGCCCCAGCAGCTCGCCGATGAAGGTCTTGCGGGACACGCCGATCAGCAGGGGCCGTCCCAGCGGCCGGAACTCATCGAGCCGCGCGATCAGCGCCAGGTTCTCGGCCCGATTCTTCCCGAACCCGATCCCGGGATCGAGCAGGATCCGCGCCGGCGCGACCCCCAGTTCCGCCGCCGCCCGGAGGCGTTCGCGGAAGAACTCCCGAACCTCGGCGACGACGTCGCCCTCGCCCCCGGCCTGGCCCATCGTCTTCGGGGTGCCGCGCATGTGCATTAGGACCAATCCCGCCCCCGCCTCGGCGACCGCGCGCCCGAGCGCCGGATCGAAGCGCAGGGCGCTGATATCATTGATGAGCGCCGCGCCCGCGTCAAGCGCGCGCCGGGCGACTCCCGCCTTCGTGGTATCCACCGAGATGGGGAGATCCACCTCGCGGAGGACCCCCTTGAGAACCGGCATGAGCCGGCGGATTTCCTCCGCCTCATCCACCGGCTCGGAGCCTGGCCTCGAGGACTCCGCGCCGACGTCGATCATATCTGCGCCCTCCTCCGCCATCGCCGCGGCGCGCGCCACGGCGGCGTCCGGGTCGAGGAAAAGGCCGCCGTCGGAGAAGGAATCGGGGGTGACGTTGAGGATGCCCATGACCAAGGGCGTGCCGTCCAGGGGCAAGGAACGGCCGCCGGCCAGCCTAAGCTCGAAGGGGGATGTCCGCGAGGAAGTCGCCACGGTCGTCCTGTGGGAAGAGCGCCACCGCCCCCTGCCCCGACGGTCCGGGGAGCGCGGCCGCTGGGGGGAGCGCGGAGGATCGGAGGCGCATCCCCGGCTCCGGTCGGACGGCGGCCGGGAGGTCCGGGAGGCCGGCGGTCAGGCTGGCACGGTCTGGGGGAGCGACCCCTGGCGGATGATCTCGTCGATCTCCGGCGCTTCGAGCACTTCCTTCTCGAGCAGCGCCTCGGCCAGCGCCTTGAGCGTGCCCATGTGCTCCGTGAGCATCCGCTTGGCGCGCTCGTAGTTCTCGGTGATCAGCCGCTTGATCTCGTGGTCGATCTCGATGGCGACCTGCTCGCTGAAATCCCGCCGGGTCGCGATCTCCCGCCCCAGGAAGATCTCCTCGTCCTTCTTGCCGAAGGTGAGCGGGCCCAGCCGGTCGCTCATCCCCCATTCGCAGACCATCTTCCTCGCCAGGTCGGTGGCCCGCTCGATGTCGTTGCCGGCGCCGGTCGTGATGTGCTTGAGCACCAGCTCCTCGGCCACCCGCCCGCCCATCAGGATCGCGAGGTTGTTGTAGAGGAATTCCTTGGTGTAGTTGTGGCGATCGTCGGTCGGCAACTGCATGGTGACGCCGAGCGCCCGACCGCGCGGGATGATCGTGACCTTGTGCACCGGGTCGGTCCCGGGCAGGAGCTTGGCCATCAGCGCATGGCCGGCCTCGTGGTAGGCCGTGACGCGCTTCTCCTCGTCGCTGAGGATCATGCTCTTGCGCTCCGCCCCCATGAGGACCTTGTCCTTCGCCATCTCGAAGTCCGCGATCTCCACCGCCTTCTTGTTCTGGCGCGCCGCCCAGAGGGCCGCCTCGTTGACGAGGTTCTCCAGGTCCGCGCCGGAGAACCCCGGCGTCCCGCGGGCGATCCTCTCCAGCTCCACGTCCGGCGCAATCGGGACCTTCTTCGTGTGCACCTTGAGGATCTCGGTGCGCCCGCGGAGATCGGGCCGGTTCACGACGATCTGCCGGTCGAAGCGGCCGGGGCGGAGCAGCGCCGGGTCGAGGACGTCCGGCCGGTTGGTCGCCGCGATGAGGATCACGCCTTCCGTCGTGTCGAAGCCATCCATCTCCACGAGGAGCTGGTTGAGGGTCTGCTCGCGCTCGTCGTGTCCGCCCCCGAGGCCGGCGCCGCGCAGCCGGCCGACCGCGTCGATCTCGTCGATGAAGATGATGCAGGGCGCGTGCTTCTTCCCCTGTTCGAACAGGTCCCGGACGCGCGAGGCGCCGACGCCCACGAACATCTCGACGAAGTCGGAGCCGCTGATGCTGAAGAACGGCACGCCGGCCTCGCCCGCGATGGCCTTGGCGAGCAGCGTCTTGCCCGTGCCGGGCGGGCCGACGATCAGCACGCCCTTGGGAATGCGCCCGCCCAGCTTCTGGAACTTGCGGGGGTCCTTGAGGAACTCGATGATCTCCGCGACCTCTTCCTTGGCCTCGTCGATCCCCGCCACGTCGGAGAACGTGATCTTCTTGCGGTCCTCCGTCAGCATGCGCGCCCGGCTCTTGCCGAACGACAGGGCCTTGTTCCCGCCGATCTGCATCTGGCGCATGATGAAGAACCACAGACCCAGGAACAGGATGAACGGCCCCCAGGTCACCAGGAACGTGACGTACCAGGGACTCTCGTCCGGGGGCTTGGCCTCGATCTGGACGTTGCGCTCCCGCAGGACGCTCACGAGCTCGGGATACTCGACGGAGTAGGTGCGGATCCTGGTGCCGTCCTTGAGGATCGCGTTGATGTGGTTGGCCTTGATCGTGACCTTGGTCACCTCGCCCTTGTCCAGGTAGGTCATGAACTCGCTGAAGATGACCTCCTCCTCCGGGGCATGAGTGGGCACGCTGAAGAGGTTGAAGAGCAGGATCATGAAGAGGCCGACGACGACCCAGAACAGCAGGTTCTTGACGCGAGAATTCATCCGCCCCCTCCGCGCGCGATCATGAAGCCGGGGATGAGAACCGGAAAAGATCGCTGGATTCTAGCATAGTGCGGAAAAAGCTGACAACTGCGCCGCTCAGAATCCCTGCCCCTCGTCGTCCACCTTGTCGAGCACGGCGAGGTACGGAAGATTGCGATATTTCTGCTGATAATCCAGCCCGTACCCGACCACGTACTGGTTGGCGATCTCGAACCCGACGTAATCCACGGTCACGTTCACCGTGCGCCGGGCCGGCTTGCTCAAGAGCGCGCAGGCTTTGATGGACTTGGGCCGGCGCTTGGACAGGGTCTTCATCAGGTACTGGACCGTGAGCCCCGAGTCCACGATGTCTTCCACGAGCAAGACGTCCCGGCCGGCGATGTCCTCCGTCAGGTCGGTGACCATCTTCACCTTCCCCGACGTGCTGGCCTTGGAGCCGTAGCTGGTGACGACCAGAAAATCCACCCGCAGAGGGATGCGGATCGCCCGGGCCAGGTCGGCGTAGAAGGCGAAGGCGCCCTTGAGGACGCCGACCAGGATCAGGTCCTTGCCCTCGTAGTCCGCCGTGATCTGGCGACCCAGCTCCTTGATGCGGGTCCGCATCTCTTCCTGCGTGACGATCGGGCGCCCGAAGATCCGCTCCATGGTCGCTAGTGCCCTCCCTCGGTCTCTCGGTCCACCAATTCCATGATCACCCTCGTGGTCGTCGAAGGGCCGGGGCGGAACCGCTCGTCCTGCCGGTGTCCTCCCACCCACAGGATGCCCTCCGGCGCCTCGATGATCGGGACCAGGCGCCGCTCCCGCCTGGGCAGCTTGAGGTCCGCGAAATAGTCCTGCAGCTTCTTCCGGTGGCCGCCCATGCCGAGGGGGCGGAAGACGTCGCCCGGCCGCCACGCCCGGACCACGAGCTTCCAGGTAAACCGGGCGCCATCGAGCACCGCCGCGCGCGGCGCCGCGGTCGTGTCCCCGATTCCCACGGCGTCGGAGGCCTCGGCCACCCTCACCCGGATGACCTGGCCGGTCGCCGGCCACGGAGTCTCGGAGGGAATCTCCAGAGGCACCGCCGTCTCCGCGTCCGCCGGCCGCCGGCCGGTCGCCGGCGCCTGCTCGAACCGCAGCAGGCCGTATTCCCGGCTCACCATCGCCCCGTGGACGCTCACGCCGGCGCCCGAGCGGCCGCGGACGACACGCTCCAGCACCGCCGAGACCGCGCCGAACCGCGGTCCTTTCTCCCGGCCGGACACCAGCCGCAGCGCCGCGCGCACGACGCGCCGCTGCAGGGCCAAGGGCAGGGCCAGCAGCCCCTCGCGGTCCAGCCGCAGGCCGGCCGCGCCGTCGAAACGAGCCAGCCGACGGACCTGCTCCCCGGCCTGCTCCTCCAGACACCGGTCGTCCTCGCGGAGGATGCGGGCCTGTCGCTCCAGCACCTTGAGCAGGCCGGGGTTGAACCGCGTCAGCTCGGGCAGGATCACCCGCCTGACCCGGTTCCGCAGGTAGCAGGGCTTCTCGTTGCTGCTGTCCTGGCGGAAGGCCTGGCCCCGGGCCTCGAGGTCGGCCAGGATCTCGGCCCGCCCGATCCCCAGCAGCGGCCTGATGAAGAGCCCCTCCCGCTCCTCGGGAATCCCGGCCAACCCCGCCGTCCCGGCTCCGCGCACCATCCACATGACCAGCGTCTCGGCCTGGTCGTCGGCCGTATGGCCCAAGGCGACCCGGTCCGCGCCCAGGTCCCGGGCCGCGGCCCGCAGGGCTGCGTAACGGGCCTCCCGGGCCGACTCCTGGATCGAGCGCCGAGCCCGTCCCGATGCAGGACGCCGGACCGCGATGGGCGCGATCCGGCAGGGAATCCCCAGCCGGTCGCAGAGCGCCGCCACGAACCGCGCATCCTCGTCGGCCTCGGCGCCGCGCAGGCCGTGGTGGACATGGACCGCTTCCACCGCGAGACGCCAGGACGGCGCCAGGTCCGCGAGCGCGCACAGCAGCGCCACCGAATCCGGCCCGCCCGACACCGCGACCAGGACCCGATTGCCGGGCGCGCACAGGCCCCGCGTCCGGATAGCCGCCTCGACCCGGCGGAGGAGCCGCCCGCCGCGGCGCTCGTTCTGACAGGCTCGCGCCATCCCCGCCCCGTCGGCCGCCTCAGGCTTCCGCCATCGGTCCCGCCGCCTTCAAAGAGGCCCTGGCCTGGGCCACGTCCACGCCGATCCGGTCCGCTAGCTCTTGCGCCGAGGCGAACCGCAGGTCGCCGCGGAGCCGCTCCACGAACTCCACGACGATCTCCTCGCCGTAGAGCTCCATCCGCCGGTCGAGCACGTAGACCTCCAGCAGCCGCGGTCCCGCGCCGAAGGTGGGGCGGGACCCGATGTAGGCCACCGCGTCGAGACACTCGACCCCGCGGACGACCCGCGCGGCATAGACGCCGTCAGCCGGCACGGCCCGCCCCGTCGGCAGGGCCAGGTTGGCGGTGGGCCACCCCAGGTCCGTCCCACGACGCTCGCCCGCGATCACCGACCCCTCCAGCCGGTAGGGCCGGCCGAGGCACCGGGCGGCCGCCCCCACCTCGCCCTGCTGCAGGAGCGACCGGATGCGCGTGGAGCTGACGGGCTCGCCGTCCACCCGCACGGGAGCCATCGGATGCACGACGAAGCCCGCCGCGGCGCCCAGGCGCACGAGGTCTTCAATCCGCCCCGCCCGTCCTTTCCCGAAGGCGAAGTGTTCCCCGACGAAGAGCTCGCGGACCCCGAGCCCGTCGCCCAGGATCTCCCGGACGAAGGCCTCGGGTGTGAGTGCGGCGAAGGCCCGGCTGAACTCCAGGATCACTGTTTCTTCGATACCCGCCCCCCGCAGCCCCGCCAGCTTCTGCTCCGGCGTCAGGAGCAGGCGGATCTCCGCCTGGGGCGCGAGCACGGCGACCGGATGCGGGTCGAAGGTCAGCGCCATCGCGGTGCCGCCGGCGCGCCGCGCCGCCTCGACGACGGCGGCGAGCAGCGCGCGGTGTCCCCGATGGAGCCCGTCGAAGTTGCCGATCGTCAGCACCGGGTACGGCCGCCGCTCGTAGGCCGCGAGCCCCCGCGTGATCTTCATCGCGTCACCCGCCGCGCCGCTCATCCCGGCAGCAGCCGGGCGGCGTCCCTGGCGAAGTAGGTCAGGATCAGGTCCGCGCCGGCGCGCTTGATCGCCAGCAGGGATTCCATCATCGCCCGCCCCTCGTCCAGCCAGCCGGCGGCCGCGGCGGCCTTGATCATGCTGTACTCGCCGCTCACCTGGTAGGCGGCGATCGGAAGCCGCGTCCGGGCCCGCGCCGCGGCGATCACGTCGAGGTAGGGCAGCGCCGGCTTGACCATGACGATGTCGGCGCCCTCCTGGACGTCGAGCGCGATCTCCCGCAGGGCCTCGCGCGCGTTGGCGGGGTCCATCTGGTAGGACTGCCGGTCGCCGAACTTCGGGGCGGAGTCGGCCGCCTCCCGAAAGGGCGCGTAGAAGCAGGAGGCGAACTTCGCCGCGTAGGCCATGATGGGCAGCTCGGGGTGGCCGGCTCGGTCGAGCGCGTCGCGGATCGCGGCGACGCGCCCGTCCATCATGTCGGAGGGGGCGACCATGTCGGCGCCCGCGTCCGCGTGGGTGACGGCCATCCGCCGCAGGCAGTCCAGGGTCTCGTCGTTCAAGATCCGGCCGTCCTTCACGAGCCCGCAGTGGCCGTGGTCGGTGTACTCGTCGATGCAGACGTCCGTGATCACCACGAGGTCGGGCGCGTGACTCTTGAGCGCCCGCACCGCCTCCTGGACGATGCCCTGGGGGTCATAGGCGGCGGTGCCGCGCTCGTCCTTCCGGTCGGGGATACCGAACAGCATGACCGCCGGAATCCCGAGCTGCAGGACGTCCCCGGCCTCCTTGACCAGAAGATCGACGGACCAGCGGTACTGGCCCGGCATGGAACCGATCTCCTCGCGCCGCCCCCGGCCGACGGTCACGAACATCGGATAGATCAGGTCGGCGGCGGACAGTCTCGTTTCGCGGACCATCCGGCGCAGGGGCTCGCTCCGCCGTAACCGCCGGAGTCGCTGGCGCGGAAAGGCCATCGCGCCCTCACTTCCTCGGCAGGTTGGTCAGAAACACCACCAGGTCCCGCACCGAGATCATGCCGACCAACTGCCCCTCCCGCGTGACCCCCAGGTGGCGCAGGTGCTCGCGCGCCATCAAGTCGTTCGCGTCGAGCAGCGTCTTGCCCTCCTCGATCGTGACGATGGGCGCCGACATGATCTGCTCGACCGTGGTCTTCGTCGGGTCGGCGCCGACGGCGACCGACCGGCGCACCATGTCCGTGTCCGTGAGAATGCCGATGATGTCCTTCCCCTTCGTCACGAACAGGCTGCCGATCTCCCGGTCCCGCATCACCTGAGCGGCCGTCCGCACGTCGGTATCGCGGTCGACGGTGACGAGCTTCGCGAGGGGGACCATGAACGACTTCACTGGCACCATAGCGGGTTCCTCCTAGCCGCGCGCGGGCGCGACGGCTTCATCATGACGTGAATAATGGGTGATGAGCGACTCGACCAGCGCGGGAATCGTGTTCCGGCCGGCCGTCACCGACACGGACAGGCCCACCTCCGCGGCCGTCCGGGCCGTAATGGGACCGAGGCACGCCACGACCGTGCCGGCCGTGAGCGCGACCAGCTCCTCGCGGCCGTCGAACAGCCGGGCGAAGTTGGCCGCCGTCGAGGAACTCGTGAACGTCAGGACGTCCAGCTCCCGGCGCCGGAGCCGCTCCTTGAGCTCGGCGACCTCGACTCTCGGCAGCACGGTCCGGTAGGCCGGGACCACCCGGACCTCGCAGCCGAGCCGCCGGAGCTCGTCGGGGAGCAGCTCGCGCGCGACCGCGGCCCGCGGGATCAGCACGCGTCGGCCCGCCACGCCGGCCGCGACCATCGCCGCGAGCAGGCCTTCCGCCTGGTACTCGGCCGCCGGCACCAGGTCGGCTCGCAGGCCCGCGCGCGCCAGCTCCGCCGCCGTGCGGGGGCCGATGGCGCAGAGCTGCCGGCCGGCCAGCGCCCGCCCGTCCCGCCCTGCGGCCGTCAGCCGGTCCATGAACATCCTCACGCCGTTGGCGCTGGTGAAGACCAGCCATTGGAACCCATCGAGCTCGGCGACCGCCCGATCCAGCTCCGCCCAGTCCTCCGGCGGGACGACCTGAATCGTGGGGCACTCCACGGGCTCCGCCCCGGCCTCGACGAGCAGGGCGGACAGCTCGCCCGCCTGTTCCTTGGGACGGGTCACGAGGACGCGTTTGCCGAACAGCGGCCGGCGCTCGAACCAGTTCAACCGGTCGCGGAGGCGCACCACCTCCCCCACCACGATCACGGTGGGCGGCTCCAGCGCCGCCTCCCGGGCCAGGGCCCGGATATCGCCCAGGGTCCCGACCACGGTCTGCTGGCTCACCCGCGTCCCCCAGCGGATGAGGGCGACGGGCGTGGCCGCGGGCTTCCCCTCCGCGAGCAGTCGCTCGACGATCGTGTCGAGGTTCTTCAGGCCCATCAAAAAGACCAGCGTGCCGCTCGCGGACGCCAGGCGGGGCCATTCTAGGGCGGTCCCGCCCTTGTCCGGGTCCTCGTGGCCCGTCACGAAGGTGACGGTGGACGCCCAGGCGCGGTGCGTGACCGGAATCCCGGCGTAGGCCGGCACGGCGACGGCCGCCGTGACGCCCGACACGACCTCGAAGGGCACGCCGGCCGCGGCCAGCGCCTCCGCCTCCTCCCCGCCCCGCCCGAAGACGAAGGGATCGCCGCCTTTCAACCGCACCACGACCTTCCCCTCGCACGCGCCGGCGACGAGGAGCCGCAGGACCTCCTCCTGCCGTTGATAGCCGCCGCGGCCGCGCCGACCGACGTAGACGCGCTCGGCGTGGGCGGGAGCATACGCGAGAAGGGCCGGGTTCGCCAAGTGGTCGTAGAGCACCAGATCGGCGCGCTCCAGGCATGCCTTCCCGCGGAGCGTGAGCAGCCCCGGGTCGCCGGGTCCCGCCCCGACCAGATAGACGATGCCGCGCTTCCCGCTCATCGACCTCAGCCCCGTCCGTAGATCGCCCGGAGGATCTCGTCCGCGCCGCCGCCCAGGAGCCGTTCCGCAAGCGCGAGCCCCAGCGCGCGGGCGCCCGCGGCCGGTCCCTCGATGCGGTCCCGGACCACCCGCTGGCCGTCCACGCTCGCCACGAGGGCTTCCATCGTCAGCCGCTCGCCCGAGAGGCTCGCGTGGGCCGCGATCGGCACCTGACAGCCCCCCTCCAGCCGTTCGAGCAGCGCGCGCTCCGCGGCGACGGCGAGCCTGGTCGGCTCGTGGTTCAGGGGCGCGAGCAGGGTCCGGACCGTTGAGTCGTCCGAGCGGCCTTCGATGCCCAGCGCGCCCTGGCCGATCGCCGGCAGGCTGACCTCCGCGCTCAGGTACTCCGACACCGCGTCCGCCAAACCCAGGCGACGGAGGCCGGCGGCGGCCAGCACGATCGCGTCATAGTCGCCGTGCTTGAGCCGGCGCAGCCGCGTGTCGAGGTTGCCCCGGAGCATCTCGACGGAGAGGTCCGGTCGCCGGTGCAGCAACTGCGCCTGGCGGCGGAGGCTGCTCGTGCCGATCCGCGCGCCGCGCGGCAACTTCTCCAGCGCCGCGCCCGTCCGGCTGATCAGCGCGTCGCGCGCGTCCTCGCGGGGCGGCACGCAGAGGAGTTCCAGTCCGGCCGGCAACTGCGTCGGCACGTCCTTCATGCTGTGCACGGCCAGGTCCACCCGGCCGTCCAGCAGGGCCTCCTCGATCTCCTTGACGAAGAGACCCTTGCCGCCGATGGTCGCCAGCGGGACGTCGGTGATCCTGTCCCCCGACGTCTTGATGCGCTCCAGCCGGACGGTCAGATGGGGCGCGATTTCCAGGAGCCGCGCCCGCACCCACTCCGCCTGCCAGATCGCCAACTGGCTGCCGCGCGTGCCGATCACCAACGCGGACCCCATCCCGCTCCTTTCGTTCACGCGCGCCGCATCGGCTGAGTCCGGACCAGGTGGGCCGACGGCCCCGCCGCCGCCGCGCCGCCGTGACCGGCGGTCAGGCCTCGCCCCGGGAGCCCGCGGGGCCCGGCGTCACTTCCGCGGCCGGACGCACGGAGCGGGGGGCGGCCGGCGGCGCCGGTTCCTCGCTCGCCGCGGAGGGTGCCGGCTCCGAGGAAGCCGCCTCCCCCGGCAGCACCGCTCCGGCCGGGTCCTCCACGGCCTCCAGGCGGAAGAACCGCCGCGCCGCTTCCACGAAGGCGAGGCCGTCGGTCGATTGCGCCTCGGCCTTGAGCGTCATCAGCGGGCCGTGCAGCAGCTTGTTGACGATCGAGGAGGCCAGCCCCTCGACCAGCGCACGCTCCTGGGGACCGAGGCCGGCGAGCCGGCCGAGGGCCTTGTCGAGCTCGGCCTGTTTGATCGCCTCCGCGCGCCGGCGCAGGGCCACGATGGTCGGCGTGACCTCCAGCGACTTGAGCCACCGGAGCATGACGCCGACCTCTTCCTCCACCATGCGCTCGGCCTTACCGGCCTCCCGCATGCGCTCCTCGCGGTTCTGCTCGACCCGCGTCTGGAGGTCGTCGATGTCGAAGAGGAAGGCGTTGTCGATGTCCTTGACCGCGGGGTCGATGTTGCGCGGAACCGAGATGTCGATCAGGAAGATCGGACGGTTCATCCGCTCTCGCACGGCGCGCTGCACGTCCTCCGCGAGGATCAGGTAGCGGGCGGCGCCGGTCGAGCAGAGGACGATGTCGGCCTGGGCCATCTCCCGCCGGAACTCGTCGAAGGGAACCGGTGTGCCGTTGAACCGCTTCGCCAGCTCGACCGCCCCGTGCAGGTCCCTGGTCGTGATCATCACCTGCCGGACGCCCTGGCCGATGAAGTGCCGCGCGGCCAGCTTGGCCATCTCCCCGGCTCCGACGAGCAGGACGGTCTTCTCCGAGAGGTTGGAGAAGATCTTCTTGGCCAGCTCGACCGCGGCGTAGCTGACGGACACGGCGGTCTCGGCGATCCGGGTCTCGGTCCTGACGCGCTTGGCGACCGAAATGGCCTTCTTCACCACCTTGTTGAGCACCACGCCCGTGGCCTTGTGGGCGAGCGCGCACTCGAAGGCGTCCTTGATCTGGCCGAGGATCTGCGGCTCGCCGACGATCATCGAGTCGAGGCTGGCGGCGACGCGGAAGAGGTGCCCGATGGCTCGATCGCCGGCGTGCCAATACAGGTGGGGCGTCAACTGCTCGGAGGAGAGCGCCATGTGCGTGTCGGCGAGAAATTCCTGGACGGCGGCATAGCCGCGCTCGACCTGCTCGACGACGGCGTACACTTCCACGCGGTTGCAGGTGGAGAGGAGCACGCCTTCCCGGACGCCGGGATAGGCGCGCAGACGGGCCAGCGCCTCTCCCATCCGGCTCTCGGGCACGGCGAGTTGCTCCCGCACCTCCACCGGAGCGGTCTTGTGGCTCAACCCGACGACGATGATGTTCATCGGCGGCGACGCACCAGGTCCTTAAGCGAGCGGCCCGTGGGGCTTGAGCACGACGCCGATGAACGTGAGCACGACGCCGGCGAAGCCGATGATCGTCAGGTAGGCCGCCCGCTTGGCCCGCCACCCGACGGTGATGCGCCCCAGCAGCACCACGAAGTAAAAGACCCAGGTCACCAACGCCCACGTCTGCTCGGGATTCCAGTTCAGGTAGGACCCCCGGGCGAACTCCGCCGAGATCGCGCCGGCGATGATCCCGAGCGTCAGGAGAGGGAAGCCCAGCACGATGGACTGTTGATTCAACCGGTCGAGGAAATCGAGCGGCGGGAGCTTGGCGTACAGGACGTTGAACCGCTTCGACTTGAGCAAGCGGTCCTGGATGAGGTACATGATGCCGGCCACGAACGCCACCGCGAAGCCCACGGTCCCGAGCATGCTCAGGGTGACGTGCACCCAGACCGTCTTGAGCACCGGCGCCAGCGTCGGGACCTCGCGCGGCAGCGCGGCCGCGGAGACGAGCGAGATGAACGCCAGCGGGAGGATGAAGGCCCCCAGCACATGGAGGTGGTGGCGCATCCCGACGACGAGGAAGACCAGGACCAGGGCCCAGGAAAAGAAGGACATGGCCTCGTCGAAGCTCGCGAGGGGAACATGCCCCGACGCCATGAGACGGGTGAGCAGGGCGACGCTATGGGCCAGAAACCCGCCGGCCGCGAGGACCAGCAAGACCCGCGAGAGGGCCTCAGAGCGCCGGAGGAGGTAGGCGAGCGCACAGGCCGTTCCCGCCAGGTAAAGGACGACCGTGACCATGAAGAATGCACCGGACACTCTTTCCTATCCTCGCAACTTTTCAGAGAAAAATTTCCATCCGACGACCCGGCGATTATAGCCTCGCAAAAACCAGGGAGTCAAGGAACGGAGGCTGTGGCCGGCCGGAAACGCGCGGCGGGCGGGCCCGATCGCGCGGGGACTCCCTGAAGCAGAGCCCACCCCCCCTGCACCGGACCGTCGTTCGACTTTCCCCGAGCGCGGGCGTAGGATGCGGCGGGGCCACCCCGGAGAGGACGGTGAGCGGCACTCTCTATCTCGTCGGCGTGCCGATCGGCAACCCCGAGGACCTCGGGCGTCGAGCCGTCCGCATCCTGGAATCGGTCGCCGTCATCGCCGCCGAGGACCCGCTGGTGACCAGGAGCCTGCTCGACCGGTACGGCATTCCGACTCCCCTCACCAGCTACCAGGACCGCAACAAGGAGGAGAAGGCGCCGATCCTGATCGCACGGCTCTTGGAGGGACGGGACGTGGCCCTCGTCTGCGACGGCGGTACCCCGTCGATCAACGACCCCGGCGCCTTCCTGGTTGATCAGGCGCTGACGGAAGGCATCAAGGTCTCGCCCATTCCCGGCCCCTCCGCCCTGACGGCCTCGCTCTCCGCCTCGGGGTTCGGCTTCGATTCCTTCGTCCATGCGGGCGTCGTCCCTCGATCGCCGAAGGCGCGGCGGCGCTTTCTCGGGGCGGTCGTGCGGGAGCCGCGGACCGTCGTGCTCTTCGACTCGGTGGATCGTATCCGCGCAACCCTCCTGGCCCTGAGCCGGGAGATCGGCCCGAGGCGGATCGCGCTGGCCACGGACCTGACCCTCGCCTCCGAGGCCTGTTTCCGCGGCACCGTGCAGGACGTCCTGGCGCGGCTGCCGCGCGGAGCCGTCGGCGAGGCGGTGACGGTGGTGATCGAGGCAAGGGCCCGGAAGCGGGGCGGCGCGGGGAAGGGGGGCAGAATCAGGTCGCGCCGCACTTCCGGATCATGACGCGATAGGCGGAGTCGTGGCGCTCCTGGCTCAGGACAAGATGGCCGTCGTCGCTCACGCTCCGCGGCACGTTGCGGATCGGCTCGCCCTCGTCGAGGATCACGGCGAGGACCTGTCCCGGCTCCATCGTTTCGAGCTTGAGCTTGGTCTTGACGAAGTTGTAGGGGCAGATCACGCCGCGGAGGTCCAGCTCCTCGATCGGGGCCGTCCGGTGGTCGGCCTGTTCGCGACTGGGCTTGATCGTCATGTCCGAATCCCGTGGACTCTGGCGGCGGGCGCTCATCCTCTCAGAGCGACGGCGGATCGGCAAGCGGCGGGCTTCGCCCCCAAAACAGCGGGGGCGGCCGAAGCCGCCCCCCTTCGATTCGCCGCCGACCGTCCGGCCGACGCTTACTGGCCGCCGAGCCCCTTCACCAGGTTGGGCTTCTCGGCGTCGCCGTAGTCGGTCTTCGGACCGCCGGAGTAGCCCCAGCCCGGCTGCGGGTCGCAGTTCCAGCAGGGAGCCGCGCCGGTCACTTCGCCGACCTCGCTCATGAAGCCCTTGGCCGAGGTGACCTCGCCGGGGAGCACCTGCCCCGCCACACCGCCGGTCAGCCCGCCGGAGTTCGTGATGATGCCGCGCTCGGTCGAGGGATCGGGCCGCTGCCCGAGGCCGCCGAAGCCGGCCAGCTTCTCGTTGCCCCGGATCACGTTGATGTCGCGGACGAGCTTCCGGCCCGTGCCGTAGGGCTGCTTGGCGCTGGTTTCCTCGACGGCCTGCACCACCACGTCGTCGCCGTTGTTCAGCACGCGGAGCTGGTCCATGTTCGTGCTGTCGTCGATGTACACGGTGATGGAGGACATCGCGCCGGTGCCCGCCCGCCCTTCATCGTGGGAGCTGCCGCCGGTCTCCAAGTGGATCTTCCGGCCCGGAAGGTCGATGGCGAGGATGCGACCATACAACGTCTCGGGCTGCGACAGCCGATCCAGGAATGCGGCACGGTCCCACACTTGCGAACGCGACCCGACGCCGGCGTTCTCGCCGACGCCGGTGCCGAACCCGGAATGTTGCGGCAGGCGCTCCTGGGCCACCGCCGCGCCGACGGTGCCCGCAAAGAGGATTGCCGCTCCCAACGCGAATACCTTACGCATGAGCCGCCTCCTTGTAGGTTGGATAATAAAGAATGCTGAAGGACACCCGATCCGCCGAGCCGAGCACGACATGGTCATAACGTGAGTAGGCGGGACTATAGACAACCCCGCCGATGATGTCAAGCGAAATCCATGGGTCTTGTGGAGGACCCGGGCGCCCTCCACTCCCCCCTGTGGCCGGCCGCCCCGCGGGCCCCCGCCCGCTCCCGTCCTGGTGCCCGGAGGGAGGATCGAACTCCCACTCTCTTGCGAGAACCAGATTTTGAGTCTGGCGCGTCTGCCAGTTCCGCCATCCGGGCAGCCCGTTATTTCGTCTGATCGCCGACCGGGGCCCTCGCCTCCCGGGGGCAGGTGCTCAAGAGGTGTCACCCCTCTAGCCCGCATGATCCGCGATCGCTTCTGCTGCAATCGCCCGTCTGGCGTGTCCGCACAGGCGGGCGGATTCGCGGCTGCGAGGAGCCCGCCGCACGCCTCGGCGCGGCCAGGCGGGCGGGCTAGCGACCGCCTGCGCACGATCGCCCTCGGCGGTCGTGTCGTCACGCGTGCGCCTTGCTCCGGCCGATGCCCGATCCGATGATCGCCATGACGGTCATCATGCGTCCCCCGCCCGCACCCGGCATGCTCGAAGGGCGGTGCGGGCCCCCAGCGACCGCCCCCTGCGGAGAAGCCCCTGATCCTGGCGGAGGTAGCGGACCTTATACAGGTCGCGGAAGACCACTGTCAATTCATCGGCGCTCCGCCGATAGGCTTCCCCGTCATCCGGCAAGAGGTCGGCCGCGAGCCGGTCTCCGAAGAAGGGGGGCAGCCGGCACCGGACCTCCTCGACTTCAGCCAGCCGCCCAGCCTCGCGCCGATTTCGTGCACCAGGCGGGCGGCATCTTTGTTCCGGCTGAGGGTCAGCCGCGTCACGTCCTTGCACAAGGCGAGCGGGGACCCTTGCCGACGTGGTGGCGGCCTGGCACAACAGAAGGTCGTCGGCCTGGGTCACCGCCGGGGGCGGCGTCCCTGAGAGGGGCTCGGGCATCCGCTCAAGAGAACAGTGAACAGGGACAAAGGGTAAAGG
>NZ_CEFZDU010000010.1:0-71905 GCF_979578155.1 Candidatus Nitrospira neuquenensis
GGGACCCGCTCGCCACGCCACCCGCTCCCTCTTAGGCAGTGCCGCGTTCCATGTAGTTTCGGATGAGGGCTAGGTGAAGTGCCCCGAGAAGGGCCGGCGGAGCCCCGCCGGCGAGGGTAGAGGTCGAGGGAGACTCAGCGCGCGGGCACGTCGGGCCTGGGGTCCGGGACGAAGCCGTCCCGGTTGGGCATGCGCACGGCGGGGAGCGTGTGCTGGTCCATGACGGCCTGCTCCGGGATGATGCCGTTTTGATGGAGCAGCCAGGCCACGAGCGCGTAGACCTCGTCGGGGGCGAGCGACTGGGGCGCGTTGTAGGGCATGGCCCGGCGGATGTAATCGAAGAGCGTCGTCGCGTAGGGCCAGTAGCTGCCCACGGTCTTGATGGGATGGTCGGTGGTCAACGTGCCGTGCCCGCCGACGAGGCGATCGCGCGGGCCCTCCGTGCCGGTGGGCCCGTGGCAGGCGGCGCACTTGGCCGCGAACAGGCGCGCGCCCTCGGCGACGGTCCCGCGGCCGGGCGGGAGCCCCTCGCCGCTCGGGGCCACGTCGATGTCCCAGGCACGGAGCTCCGCGGGCGTGGGCGGATGGCCGAGCCCGAGGGCGGACGGCTCCTCCTGCGGCGCCGCCCCGGCGCCGCCGCCGAGCAGGATCGCGGCCAGCGCGCCCGCGCAGACCCGCGCCGCCGCGCTACGCATGGTGGTGCTCCACGAGCCCATCGCTCCCCACCCGCCAGGTCTGGATGCCGTTGTAGTGGTACGTGGAATGGGTCCCCCGCGCGGCGATCAACGCGGCGCGGGTCGGCTGCACGTAGCCGGTCTCGTCGGCGCAGCGGGACTGGAGCAGGGCCTCGTGGCCCGACCAGCGCCAGGGGAAGGTGAAGCGGGTCACGCACTTCGGGAGCACGGGCTCGTCGAGCCGGGCCGGATGCCAGGAGCGGCCGCCGTCCGTGCTCACCTCCACCGCCGTGATCCGGCCCCTGCCGCTCCAGGCGAGGCCGCGGACCTCGACGAACCCGTGGGGCACGCGCTGGCCGCCGGAGGGGCTCGTGATGACCGACTTGGCCTCCATGACCAGCGTGAACTGTCGGGCCTTGCCGTCCGGCATCAGGTCCGTGTAGTGCGAGGTCTCCTCCCTCGTCATGGAGGGCGCGGTGCCCAGCTTCAGGCGCCGCAGCCACTTGATGCAGGTGTTCCCCTCCCAGCCGGGCAGCAGCAGCCGCAGGGGATAGCCCTGCTCCGGCCGCAGGGCCTCGCCGTTTTGCCCGTAGCAAAGCAGCGCCTCCTCCAGGATCGGCCCGAGCGGGATGCTCCGCGTCATCGCGGCCGCGTCCGCCCCCTCCGCCAGCATCCAGGTCGCCTCCGGCTTGACGCCGACCTCGCGCAGGAGGGTCGCGAGCGGCACCCCTGTCCACTCGCTCGTGCTCAGGAGCCCGTGCGTCTGCTGGACGGTCCGCGCCTCCGGCGCCCCCCACTCGCCCGCGCTGTTCCCGGCGCACTCGATGAACGCCAGCCGGGAGACGGAGGGAAAGCGCCGCAGCTCCTCCATCGTGAAGGAGAGCGGGCGGGCGACGAGGCCGTGGACCAGGAGCCGGTGCCTGGCCGGGTCGATCAGCGGGACGCCGTTGTGGTGCCGCTCGAAGTGCAGGTCCGAGGGCGTCACGATGCCGTCGAGCGCCGCCAGCGGCGTGAGTGAATGGGAGGAGCCGGCCAGCCGCTTCGCCTGCTCGAACCGCGCCCGCCGGCCCAGCTCGCTGGGCAGGGCGCCGGGGACGCGCGTCGGGTCCTCGGGCACGGGGGCGTCGTCGGCCCGCGCGGGCGGCGCGACGAGCTGCGCGGCGGTCAGTCCGGCCAGCGCCGCGGCGCCCGCGAGGAAGGTCCGGCGATCGAGCCCCGAGGCCGGTCGGCCCGCCGCCGCCGCCAGCCGTTCCCGCTTCGTCCGCTTCCCTCCGTCCATGGCTTCCTCCTCTCGCTCGTCAGAAACCGGCCTCAAGAATGCCATGACCGCGGGCGCGAAGCCAGAGGCTCGCGAGGACGAGCCCCGCGGTCAGGGCGAGGGCGAGGTAGTCCGGCGCCCGCAGGCGCAGCTCCAGGAAGGGCTGTCGCCTGAGCCCCGGCCCGAAGCCCTTGGACTCCAGCGCCATCGCGAGCAGCCGGGTCTGCCGCAGCGTGTGGCCGACGAGGGGCACGATCAAGGGCGCGTAGCGGCCGATCCGGGCCAGGGGGCCGCCGGCCGCCAGGTCGAGCCCGCGTGCGCGCTGGGCCTGCACGATCGTGGCCGCCGAGCCGATCAGGCTCGGCACCCAGCGGAAGGCCAGCGACAGGGCGAACCCGGCGACCGCGGGCAGCCCCATCCGCTGGAGCCCGAGGCTGAAGGCTTCGATCGTCGTCGTGGAGAGCAGGATCAGGCCGCCGATCAGCATCGCGTCCAGCCGCAGGCCCATGCCGAGCCCGAACTGGACGGCCTCGACGGTGAGCGGGTGTCCGCCGACCGTGAACCACGGCGTCCGCCCCGCGACGAAAAAGGGCCAGAGGAGGAGGCAGTAGAGGAACAGGAAGACCAGCAACGGCGCCGTCCGGCGCAGGGCGGGCAGGGCGCCGGCCGCCGCGGCCAGGAGGAGCGCCCCCGCCGTCGCCGCCGCGAGGTACCGCGGGTCGGAGAACAGCAGCGCGATCGCGAAGAGGCCCGTCACGGCGAGGATCTTCGTCCTGGGGTCTAGCCGGTGGAGCCAGGTGTCCCGGTCGCGGTAGAGGAAGAAGGAGCTCATGGGAGCAAGGGGGAGCTGATTGAGGGGTTGCCGGCTTGACGAATGGAGGGCTGGAGGGCGGCGCGGACCTCCTCCACCGTGAGCAGCGTGCGTCCCCAGCGCGCCGCGAACCGCGTGAGCGGCGGAGCCTCCAGGCCCAGCGCCGCCGCCTCCACCGGCTCGGCCAACCGGCCGAACAGCTTGCGCGTCGGACCGTCCGCGACGATTCTTCCCTCGCGCAGGACCAGGCAGCGCCGCGCGTGGGCCGCGACCAACGGCAGGGCGTGGGTGACGATGAGGATCGTATGGCCGGCGTCGTTCAGTCGCCGGAGCATCGCCATCATGCGGTCGGTCTCCTCCGCGTCCAGCCCGGTCGTCGGCTCGTCGAAGATCAGGATGCGCGGCCGCGTCGCCAGCACGGAGGCGACCGCGACCCGCTGGCGGTCCCCCTTGGTCAGGGAGAAGGGGTCCTGGCCGCGCACCTCGGGCCGGTCGAGCCCGACGGCCTGGAGCGCGGCGGCGACACGGGCCTCGCGCTCCGTCGGCGGCAGGCCCAGGTTGCGCACGCCGAACGACACCTCCAGCTCCACGGTCTCGGCGAAGATCTGGTGGTCCGGGTTCTGGAAGACGGAGCCGACGCGCGCGGCGAGCCGCCCGGGTCCCAGGCGGCGCGTGTCCTCGCCCTCGACGAGCACGGACCCGCGGTCGGGGAGAAGCAGGCCGTTGAACAGCTTGGCGAGCGTGCTCTTGCCCGAGCCGTTCTCTCCGAGGATCGCCAGGAACTCCCCCGCCCGGATCGTGAGGTCGAGGTCGGCCAGGACCGGCCTGCCCCGCTCGTAGCCGTACGCCACGCCGCGGCACTCGATCACCGGCGGGGCCTCCGGCTCGATCGGCGGCGCGGGCTCGGCGCCCGAGAGCGTCAGCCCGTGCTCGTCCGCCATCCGCCAGGCCTCCTCGACGGTGAGGGGCAGGGTGGGCAGGCCCAGGCCGGCGAAGCACCGGGCCAGCGGGAGCGGCCGGAGCCCGAAGGCCGCGGGCAGGTCCGTCCGTTCCGCGCGGCCGAAGAGGTCCCGGGGCCGTCCCTCCCAGGCCAGCGTGCCTCCGTCCAGCACCAGGACGCGGTCGGCCGCCGCCGCCTCCTCCGGGTCGTGGTCCACGAGGACGAGGCCCATGCCCGTCGCCTTCAGCCGGTGGAGCAGGGCGCAGAGATCACGCCGGCCCGCCGGGTCGAGGTCCGTGAACGGCTCGTCCAGGACGAGGAGGGCCGGCTCCCGGACGAGGACCGATCCGATGACCAGCCGCTGGCGCTGGCCGCCCGAGAGCGTGAGCGGGTTCCGTCGCTCCAGCCCGGCCAGGCCGATGAGGGCCAGCGTCCGCGCGATCCGTTCCGCCATCTCCGCCCGCGAGAGCGGTCGGTCGCGGCGGCCGGCCAGCTCCAGCGGCAAGGCCAGCTCCATCTCCAGGTTCGTCGAGACGAGCTGAGCCTCGAAATCCTGGAACACCAGCCCGACCGAGCCGGCCTGTTTCCAGACCGGCCGCGAGGTCGTGTCCCGGCCCTCCACGAGCACCGATCCCGACCGCTCGCCCGCGACCAGGTGGGGGATGAGCCCGTTCAGCGCGTAGCAGAGCGTGGACTTGCCCGCGCCGCTCCGGCCCATGACGGCGAGGGACTCGCCCCGCGCGAGGGTGAGCGACAGGTCCCGCAACGCCGGGCGGCCGGCTCCCGCGTAGGTGAAGCCGAGGCGCTCGACGGCCAGCAGGGGCGCGCCGTCCCTCGGGGCCGCCGCGACCTCGTCCGGTTCCGACGCCGCGGGCCCGATGTCCTGGTACCGCAACCCCCAGCGCTTCACGCGCGGGTGCAGGAAGAACAGGAGGGCCGGGGCGAGCAGGAGCGACATGAGGAGGTTGTTGACGAAGATCGCCGTCGTCAGGACCTTGAAGGGGACCAGCCCGAGCAGGTCCACGCCCCAGCCGATGGTGACGGCGCAGGCGGCGGAGGCGACCGCGCAGATCACCGCGAACTCGACCATCTGCCGCCAGGAACGCGGCTCCGGCTCGCGGCCGGAGGAGAGGGGGCCGAGGCGGCCCCAGAGCAGGTAGGGCAGGTAGCCGTACCAGAAGTTGCCGATGAAGCCGAAGAGGCTCGCCGGCCCGAGCGTGCCGAAGCCGTCGCCGATCAGGTTGCCCAACCCGGAGCCCCAGGCGGCGGCGGGGCCGAACAGGAGCGAGGCCGCGACGGGCAGCGCGTTGGCCGGCCGCAGCTCCGCGAAGCCGGGGATGAGCGGGATGCCGACCTTGAAGGGGATGAGGACCGCGGCGTAGACGGCGGCGGTCTGCGCGACGAGGACGATCAGGCGCGTGTCGCGCCAGACGGCGAAGAGGTCGTGGACGTGCCGGCGGACCGATCGCAGGGCGGCGCCTCCGGGGATGGACGGATGGGCTGGCGGGCCGTATTATCGGCCGCCGCCCGCCGGGGGTCAATCGCCGCCGGGGCGGACCGGCGGCCGCGGGGAAGAGCGGAGCGTACGCCGCGGCTCAGGCGAGCGGCAACGTGACCGTGGTCCGTTCGCCGGTGGCTTCATTCAGGAAGACGAGCTGCCCGGCATCCTCGCGGGCCAACTGGACGTTGGCATTGAGCAGCTCGATGCCGTACACCGTACCGTCGGGCGCCAGGTCGACGTTGACCTCGTCGCTCACGCGAATCGTTTCGACCTCCGCCGTCTTGGCATGGAGACGGAGGTACGCGATATTGTGGCGAGGGTCGTAGGTGAGCTGCATATGGCCTCCTGCCCGGGCGAAGTGTCTAATAGTAGCGGGTGACCACGGTAATCACAAGCCAGTCTTCACCCTCACGCACGGCAAAGGCCTCGACCTGCTTGATGGCGTAGTGACGCGTCCGCCACAGGGAATCGAAGCGGAAATTCCGCCGAAACCCGCTGCGACCGAACTTCGCCGGAAAGGTCTCGCCGCCGAGCACGGTCGCACGGACCTCCTCCTCCGTCGCGCCGCGCTCCGAGAGGCGATCCCGTGCGTGAGGATGGAGGCGAACGATCACGGGATCCTCCGGGGATGGACGGATGGGCTGGCGGGCCGTATTATCGGCCGCCGCCCGCCGGGGGTCAATCGCCGCCGGGGCGGACCGGCGGGCGCCGCCCTCACGTCGTCGCGCCGACGCTGCGGGGAAGCAAGGACATCGGCGGGGGCCGCCCCGTTGTTTTTCCTCGACCGGCTTTGATAGACTCCGCCCCCATGAGCATCAGGATGGCGGGCGGGGAGTGGGAGCCGTTGCTGCTGGGGATCGAGCCCCGGAGCTGCCGGGTCTGCGGGAAGGGCCTGTCCCGCGACATCACCTTCTTCCGGGGCGGCTGGGCCCGCTGCACCGTCTGCAACCGGTACGTGCACTATAGCTGCCTGGCGAGCGGGAAGGTGGCCTTCCTCAAGGCGCGGCCCCGCGTCTGTCGGGTGTGCCGCGAGGAACAGGCGCGCGCCGCCTCGAGCGGCCCGCTTCCCATGGCGGCCGGCACGTGACCTCCTCCGACCGAGGGCGCGGCCCCGTCGCGACGCCGGTCCGAGCCCACGCCTGGTTCGCCGAGGTCACGCGGCTGGTCATCGCGCCCCTCGTGCTCCTCTCCGCCGGGTTCTTCACCGCCGATTTCGTCCTCAGCGGCCAGTACACCTGGCCGCGCACCAGCAAGGTCGCGGTGCTCACCCTGACCGTGTTGATCCTCGCCTATGAGTTCGTCTACAAGGAGCAGCGGGCGCGGAGCGCCATACCGTCGGACGGCCGGCCGCTGCGGGCGGTGGTCTACTCCTGCGCGATTCCCTACGTGGCCGGTGTCCTGGCGCTGCTGGCGCTGGCCCGCTGACGAGCCGCCCCGCGAGGGCGGCGTGACGGAGGAGCCGTGTCGCCGCTGTTCAAAAGTGGGGCCTTCGTGCAGCAGTGTTTCGCGGTCCATCCCCGCTGCCTCGTCCTCAAGAAGCACGCGCTCCCGGACCGGCTGATCCTCGCCTGTACCTCCTGCAACCTGCAGCACCGGCTGACGCTGCGCGGCATGGCCTCGCGCCTGCCCGTGGCCCCGCACGAGGGCCGGCCCCCTGCGGAGCCGACGGGGAAGCCCGAGGACTGGTTCGCCGGCTGCGCCGCGGGCCACGGGACGGGCCTGTGCGTCCGCGAGATGGACGTGCTGCGGGACTTCGTCGGGATGCGCTGTGCGGAATGCCGCCGCCTCTACGACTTCGACGTCTCGCTGTTCGAAACGCACCAGCCGTGACCCCGCCCGTGCCCTTCACCCCCGACGAGCTGGCGCTGATCGCCGACGAGCGGTTTTTCCTGGCGAAGGCGCGGGTCATGGCCAAGGTCCGCGGCCTGCTGGAGGAGATGCGGCCGGCGGTCGAGCGCGAGCTTGCCGGCGTCGAGCTCCTCGCCCCGCCGGGGTTCGACCCGAAGAAGTTCCAGCTCGTCAAGGGCGAGCACCTGGACGCCTGCCCCTACCAGTACCTCGACTTTCCCAAGCACTTCGCCGGCGACGAGAAGTTCACCTTCCGGACCCTCTTCTGGTGGGGCCACCACTTCGTCTTCGCCCTGATCCTGGAGGGGGCGGGGCTGCTCCGGTACAAACAGAACCTGATCAATCGCTACCACGCGGTGGCCGGGCGGGGGATTCACCTCTCACTGGGCCCGACGCCCTGGGAGTGGCGCTGCGGGGACGGCTACACCCTCGCGCTGACGCACGAGCGCAAGTCGCAGACGGCGGCCGTCCTGTCGGGGCGGCGCTTCGTCAAACTGGGACGGTTCGTCCCGCCGGACGATCCGGCGGTCCGGGAGGGGCGGCTGGTGGAGGTCGGCTGCGAGGCCCTGCGCGCGCTCCTGCCCGTCATCGGCGCCTGAGCCGAGCCCCGGTGGCCGACGGTGGACCGGGGCCGGGCCGCTGCGCTACACTCCGCCGGGGGTGCGGCTCGGACGTCCCGCCCGTCATGACGAACTCATCATCACTCTGGCGAAAGGAGGGCTCCGTGATCGGACGGATTGGTCGCCTGACGGCGACGATCGTGGCGTTGGCGCTCGCCGGCTGCGCCGGTACCGGCGAGGTGGTGACGCTCGACCTGCAACCGGTGCCGCCCGGCTCGACGCCGGCCATCCAGAACGAGGACGCGCTCCGGGTCCTGGTCGAGGCGTTCGCGGACAAGCGGCCCGCGAAGGAGCGGCTCGGAGTGCGGACGCACATCTGGGGCGGGGTGACCAACTTCGACCTCCCCGGGGGCAAGGTCGGCCCGGCGATGGCGAAGACGGTCGCCGACTACCTCACCCACCGGGGCTGGAAGGCGCGGCCGGCCGGCGCCGGCGGCGGGGATCACCCCGATGTCGTCATCACGGGGGAGATCGGCGAGTTCGCCGTGGCCGTGAAGAGCCGCTTCTTCTCCACGAAGATCGCCGTCGCGCTCAAGATGGAGCTGCAGGCCGTCAACGCGTCGGACAAGAGCCGGACGCGGCTGACCCTGGAGGGCAGCCGCACCGACACGGTCTTCTGGTTCGACGAGGAGGACGTGCAGCGGCTCGTCAACCAGACGGTCCAGGAGAGCCTGGAGCGGATGGTCGCGGACGTGAAGGTGGAGCAGCGGACCCTGCGGCTGAAGTAGCCCGGGCGGCCTCGGGCAAGGGGGGCGGCGGTGCGCGAGCGGCGGTGGGAGTCTCCCGCGAAGCTGGCGTTCGGCGACGTGCTGGCGCTGGGGGAGCGGCTCGCGGCGCTGGGCCTGGAGCCGACACCGCCGGCCCGCGACGTGATCGCCTACGTCGAGGAGTGGCGGGTGACCGAGCCGGAAGAGCTCGACGCGCTCTCGCCCTGGGCGATCGAGGACGTGACGCTCGTCCACCTCCAGGAGGGCTGGCGGGGGGATTTCTTCCTGCTGGCGGGGGGCTACCACACCGTCTTCCAGCGGCACCAGGACGTCGGGACCTACTGCTCGGTGAGCCATCCCTGGCGGCTCCCGTGGACCCCCGCGCTGCACTTCCCCCGCGGGATGTTCTGGGTGGGCTTCCGCCACCTGCACGCCTTCATCCGCGTCCGGCTGCACACGACCGAGGTGATCACCCCCGGCGAGACGCGCGGGGAGGCGCGTCGGGACGAGTGGACGGCGGAGCGCCGGCGGGTCTTCGAGGCCGCCGTCGCGTTCCTGGACCTGCCCATCGAGGCGGATGTGGAGAAGGGGAACGTGGTCCTGCGGGCCTGGAACCCCAAGGCCCCGCTCCTCTGTTCCTGGCCCGACGCCTTCGGCCCCTGCCAGTTCGAGTTCAACTCCTCCGACGTCTTCGAGTTCCTGGTCCCGGCCGGCCGCCTGGCCGCCTCCTGCGGCGGCGAGCCGGTGCCGGTGCGGGCCTACCTGACGGGGTTCTCCGAGGAGGCGCTGGCCGAGTTCCGGACCGTCCTGCCCGAGGCCCGCCTGGCGTACCGCTGCTCCGTCCACTGCCCGCTCGACGAGCTGTCGGAGGTCCTGGAGGCGGTCCAGCCGGAGGGGCGGGTCTACACGATGCTGTGCGAGTTCCAGACCCGGCGCCTGCTGCCCGAGGGGGAGGACGCTTCGGCGATCGTCGGCATCGTGGGCCGGGAGGGCGGGTTCCAGATCGAAGTCCGCTTGAACCGCGCCCCGCTGCCCGAGGCGCGCATGGGCCCGTGGCTCGAAGCGCTCCTGGGCCTGCCCGTGACCGCCGCCCCGCTCCCGCCCTTTCCGTGATCCCGCCCGCGCCTCCATGACCCCGGTCGCCCGCCTCCGCGCCGTGCTCGCCAAACCCGTCATGCCGGTCGTCTTCTTTTTCGCCGGCGTGATCTACGACGGCCTGACGCTGACGCGGATCGACCGGTTCCTCGACAACCTGCTCCTCTGCCTCTACATCGCCCTGCTGGGGGCGCTGATCGTCCTGGTCGGCCGGGCCGACCTCGCCGGCCGGCCGGCCGCCGAGGACGGGCCGCCGACGGGCGCGGCCGCGCTCGCGGCCCGCGCGCGCCCCTACGCGCCCATGGCGATCCAGTTCCTGCTCGGCGGGCTCTTCAGCGCCTACGCCGTCTTCTACTCGCAGAGCGCCTCCTGGAGCGCGGACGCCGTCTACTTCTTCGTCCTGGTCGGGTTGCTGGTCGGCAACGAGTTTCTCCACAGCCGGTTGACGAACCTCAAGCTGCTGGCCAGCCTCTACGCCCTGGTCTGCCTGAGCTTCTTCACCTATTTTCTTCCGGTGGTGACCGGCTTCATGAACACGGCCATGTTCCTGATCGGCGCGCTCCTGAGCGCCGGCGTGGCGCTCAAGCTGGTCGAGCTGGTCTACCGGGGCGCGCCAGACCGGCCGCCGCGAGAGCGCCGGATGGCCGCTCTGCCGGCGACGGCGGTGGTGCTCCTCTTCGTGGCCTTCTATTTTCTGAACTGGATTCCCCCCGTGCCGCTCTCGCTCAAGTTCGGCGGCGCCTACCACCGGGTCGTGAAGAAGGACGGGGCCTACGAGCTCACCTACGCGAAGCCGCCCTGGTACCGGTTCTGGAAGAAATCGGACGGGCGGCTCCCCGCCGGGGCTTCCGCCTACTGCTTCACGGCCGTGTTCGCGCCGGCCACGATCACGACCACGGTTTACCATCACTGGCAGCACCGGCCAGCCGCGCAGGGCGGCCGGGGGCCCTTCATGACGACCGACCGGCTGCCGATACGCCTTTCGGGGGGAAGGGACGCGGGGTTTCGCGGGGTGACGGCCAAGCAGCGGGTGACGCCGGGCGAATGGCGTGTGGACGTGGAGGCGGCAGACGGCCGGGTGATCGGACGGATCGCCTTCACGGTCGTCGAGGCGGCGGAGCCTCCTCCCGAGATGGAGGTCCGCCTCTACTGAACGCCGGCTGGGGCGCCTTGACTTCGCCGACCCGGAGGAAGGACGATAGCGCCATGGAGCCCGGCCCAACCGGCTCCTTGTCCAGGAAACGCGGAGCCCGTCATGCCCGTCGAACGGTTTCTGCGGCGACCACGCTGTTCCGCGAGAAGCGGCCCGACTCCGCTGGGGTGGGCGGCGGCGATCCTCTGCCTCGCCGTCACGGCGGCGGGGGCGGAGCCGGCCGCCCCGCCCGCGCACGAAAGCACGCCGCATGGGCCTTCCGTCCCGGCAGCCAGCGCCGTTCCGCCGGCCGACGCCATCGCCCACTATAACCGGGGGCTGGCCCTGGAGGCACAGGGCGACCACGAGGGCGCGATCCGGGAGTTCCGCCAGGCGATCCACCTGCGGCCCGACATGGTCGCCGCCCACCACGGTCTGGGGCTGGCGCTCCAGAGCAAGGGCGACCTGGACGGGGCCATCAAGGAATACCGCAAGGCCCTTCATCTGCAGAGCGATCTGCCCGCGGTCCATCACAACCTGGGGCTCGCGCTCGAAGCCAAGGGCGACCTGGACGGCGCCGTGAGCGAGTTGCGGGAGGCGGTCCGCCTCTATCCGGAGGACGCCGCCGCGCACGCCACGTTGGCCCAAGCCCTGCGGGCCAAGGGCGACCGGGCGGGAGCCGTCGACGCCTACCGGGCCGCGATCAAGCTGAAGCCGGACGAGCCGGCCTACCACTACGAACTGGGCCAGACGCTCGCGGCGGGGGCGGACGTGGAGGGGGCGATCGCGGCCTATCGGGCGGCGCTGGCCCTGCGGCCGGACCTGGCGCCGGCGCATCACCACCTCGGGCTCCTGCTCCAGGAGCGGGGCGACCTAGACGGCGCCGTCGCCGAGTACCGCGCGACGGTCAAGCTCCAGCCGAAGGAGCCCCGCGCGCGGGCCAACCTGGCGACGGCGCTGCTGACCAAGGGCGACCTTGCGGGCGCGATCGCGGAGTTCCGAGCGCTCCTGCAACTGCAGCCGGAGAACACGGCCGCTCGCCACGGGCTCGGCCGGGCGTTGCAGGCGCACGGCGACCTGGCCGAGGCGATCGCCGAGTACCAGGCCGCGCTGCGGCTCAAGCCCAACGACCCGGAGATTCACCAGGACCTGGGGCGCGCCCTCCAGGACAAGCACGACATGGAGGGGGCGATCGGCGAGTATCGGGCGGCGCTCAGGCTCAAGCCCGACTACGCCCTGGCCCACTACAACCTGGGCATCGCCCTGATGGCCAAGAACCGCCCGGGCGAGGCGGCCCAGGCCTTCCGCGACTACCTCAAGCTCATCCCCGACACGCCCGCCAACCACGTCTGGATCGAGCGCGCCCGGTCCATCCTCCAGATCCTGGGCCGGTTCGAGGACAAGAACGGCGCCAACGGCAGGAACGGGACGCACTGAGCCGAGTCCCATCGCCCGCAAGCTGCTTCCACGTTTTGCGGGACGTGGCCGATTCGCCCTGCGCGATCACCCGGCTCACTCCCGCTTCGACGCGTGCTGGAAGATGCACTGGGGGCAGGTGTAGTGGATGTAGGCGCCGCGGCCGACGAGGCGCTTGATCATCGGCACCTTGCACCAAGTGCAGAGGCGGTCGGGGATCGTCTCGGGCGCCGCGGCGGGCTGCTCGGAACGGGGCTGGTCGGTCATGGGCGGCATTGTCCCCGACCGGTCCGCGGGTTGTCAACGAGACGGCGGCCCGCTCGGAACGGCCTGCTGGCGTCGCCAGAGCGGTGGGCGTAGAATGGTCCCCATGCGTGCGGCGTCCATGGGGTGGGCGGCTCTGGCGGCGGCGTGCCTGGCCGGCTGCGCCCACGAGCCGACCTTTCCCGCCGAAGCCTCGAAGGGGTTCGACCCCCACGAGCAGATCGGCATCTTCAACCCCGAGGCCGACACCTACCTGGCCGGTCGGGTCGTGCAGCTCGGCGGCGTCATCCTCCGCGCCGCGCCGTCCGAGGAGGGGACCTTGATCACGGCGCAGGAGCTGCCCCTGAAGGGTTCCCCCCCGCGGCCGGCCGACGAGGTCAAGCCGAGCGGTCAGTTCGTGATCCTGTACCGGGGCCGCATTGATGCGGGCGGGCTGCAGCGCGGGAACAAATTCGCCCTGATCGGCGAGCTCAAGGGGACCCAGCCGATCGAGGACGGCGAGGCGAACAAGGCCGTCCCCTTCCTGCACGCCCGCTGTCTGCACGTCTGGAAGACGGGCGGCTACGCCATCGGGGACTTTCCGAACCTCGCCGACGGCTACTATCCGCTCGCCGAGGAAACCTACTGCGTCGCCTCGCGTTGAGCCTGCGGCGGCGCCCCTTGCATCCCCCCCCTCGCTCCGTTAGACTGCCTCGCCATGACCCAGGTGCGGGAATTTCTCAAGGCCTTGCCGGCCAAGTTGGATCGGAATGCGGCTGAGGGGCTGGACGCGGTCGTCCAGTTCGACCTGAGCGGGCCGCAGGGCGGGCAGTTTCATCTGATCGTCCGGGGCGGCGCCTGCTCGGTCGAGGAGGGTGCCCACCCCCGGCCGCAGGTCGTGCTCGCCATGTCGGGGGAGGACTGCCTCGGCGTGCTCACGGGCCGGCTGGACGGCTCGTCCGTCTTCCTGTCCGGCCGCCTGCGGATCGAGGGCGACTTCGGGCTGGCGCTACAGCTCAAGTCCCTCTTCCCGTCCGTGGCCTAGCCTCGGGCTCCACTCCCCACCGTCCCCTCGCGCCACGCCCGGTCGCGCGCGGGGTCGATCTCCGGGTCCGAGCGCCGCGGGAATTTCTCCTCCAGGATCAGGTACAGCGCCGGGATCAGGAAGAGCGTCAGCAGGGTCGAGACGCTCAGGCCGCCGATCACCGCCCGCGCCAACGGCGCGTTCGTCTCGCCGCCCACGCCCCAGCCCAGCGCCATCGGCGCCAATCCGAACACGGTCGCGAGCGAGGTCATGAGGATCGGCCGCAGCCTGGTCCGCGCCGCCTGGATCACCGCCTCGCGCAGGGGCCGCCCGCGCCGCCGGAGCACGTTGGTGTAGTCCACCAGCAGGACGCCGTTCGAGACGACGATGCCGAGCATCATGATCACGCCCATGAACGAAGTCGTGGACAGGGTGGTCTTGGTGAGGAACAGCATCAGGATCACGCCGGGCAGCCCCATCGGCACGGAGAACATGATGATGAAGGGGTCCACGAGCGACTTGAACTGGGCGGCCATGACCATGTAGACGAGCACGAGGGCGAGGACGCTGGCGAAGATCAGCCCCTCGAAGGTTTCCCGCTGCTGCTGGACCTGGCCGGCCAGCCGGATGCTGAAGCCGGGCGGGAGCTGGATCTCCTTGAAGCGCTCCTCCAGCTCCTCGGCGATCGAGCCGAGGTCCCGGTTCACGGGGTTGGCCGTGATGTGCACGACCCGCTGGAAGTACTTGCGGTCGATCTTGACGGGGCCGGCGTTGAACGAGATGGCCGCGAGGTTCTTGAGCAGCACGGGCTCGCCGGATCGGCTGATGAGCACGATCTGCTCCAGGTCGGTCAGGTCCTTCCGGAACGGCTCGGCGAGCCATGCGCTGATGTAGTACTCGTTCCCGGTCTCGGGGTCCGTGTAGATGATCGGGTCCGTCTGCCCGTTGCCGTTGAGCGAGTAGAGCACCGCGCTGGCGACGTCCTGCTCGCTGATGCCCAGCAGCGCCGCCTTCTCCCGGTCCACGGTGATGTCCAGCTCCGGGTAGTTCTCCTCGCGGCTCACCTCGACGTCGGCGAGCCCGGCGACCTGGTGCATCGCGGCCTCGACCTGCCGGATGACCCCGCGGGCCTTCTCCAGCTCGTAGCCGTAGATCTCCACGTCCACCGCCTTCTGGGAGCCGAAGCTGGTGACGCGTTTCACGATGCCGCCGGGGTCGAAGAACATCGCGACGCCGGGGAACAGGCCCAGAACCTTGGGGCGGACCTCGTTCATGATCTGGACCTGGTTGCGCGAGCGCCGGTCGGGCGGGACCAGGTAGACCTGGACCAGGGAGGTGTGCGGCCCCGTGTTGGGGTTGAACAGGGAGGAGCGGCCCTGCGCGAGCACGCCCGTGCTGGAGACGATCGTATCCAACTCCTCGGGGCGGATCGTCTCCCGGAGGACCCGCTCGATCTCGGCGACCTGCTGCTCGGTCTTCTCCACGCGCTGGCCCACGGGCGCGCGCACGACGATCCGGAACTGGCTCTCGTCGGTGACGGGGATGAACTCCGTCCCGATGAAGGGCACCAGCGCGAGCGAGGCGGCGAAGATGGCCAGGATGACGCCGATGAGCACCCGCTTATGGCCGAGCGTCCAGGCCAGCGCCCGCTGGTAGCGGTCGTCGAAGCGCTCGTACCAGTCGCGGCTCCGGTCCATGAAGCGCAGCCACCAGCCCGGCAGCCGCGCGCGCGTCTCCTGCTCCGGCTTGAGGAACTTGAAGCAGAGGGCCGGAGTCACGGTGCGGGAGACGAAGAAGGACGTGAACAGCGCGACCGCGATCGTGTAGGCCAGCGGGATCAGCAGCAGCTTCGCGATGCCGACGACGAAGAAGATCGGCAGGAACACGACGACCGTGGTGACGGTCGAGGCGAAGATCGGCATCGCGACCTCGCGGGCGGCCTCCAGCAGGGCCTCCCACTTGGTCGGGACGCCGAGCTGGAGGCTGGCCTCCGGCGCGAGCGCCCGGGCCTCCTCGCGCACCGCCTCCCAGCGGCGGTGGCTGTCGTTGAGGTGGCGCTGGATGTTCTCCAGCTCCACGATCGAATCGTCCACGAGGCGGCCGACGCCCAGCGCGAGCCCGCCGAGCGTGAAGATGTTGAGCGTCTGGCCCGTGAAGTAGAGGACGATGAACGTCACGAGGACGGACAGCGGGATCGCCACCGAGATGATGAGCGTGCTCGTGAGATTGCGGAGGAAGATGAGGATGACCGCGGCCGCGAGCAGCGAGCCGTGCAGGGCCTGCTCCATCAGGTTCTGGATGGCCATGCGGATGTAGGTGGACTGGTCGAAGGAGATGCCGAGGCGCACGCCGGGCGGCACCCCGATCATCCGGGGCAAGGCCTCCCGCAGCTTGTCCACCACCTCCACCGTGTTGGCCGTCGGCTGCTTGTTGACCCGGAGGTAGACCGACCGCTCGCCGTCGGTGCGGACGATGTTCGTCTGGATGTCCGAGGAGTCGGTCACCGTGCCGAGGTCGCGGACGCGGACGGGGTTGCCCTGCGGCGTCACCTTCACGATCACGTCGTTGATCGGCTCGACCGCCTTGAACTGGTTGTTCGTGAAGACGTTGTAATCGAGATTGCCGGCCTTGATGTCGCCGGACGGCAGGATCAGGTTGGACGCCTTCACGGACCGGACCACGTCCAGGATCGAGAGTCCCCGCGCCTGGAGCAGCGAGGGGTCCAGGTTGATGTTGATCTGGCGGATCTTGCCGCCCTCGACGGTGGCCGCGGCGACGTTGGGGAGGCTCTCGATCTGGGGCGCGATCGTGTTGAAGGCCAGGTCGTAGAGCGCCCGCTCGTCCAGGTTGCCGCCGGCGACCGTGACGAAGGCGACGGGGATGTTGGAGACGTCGAACTTCACCACGAAGGGCTGCAGCACGCCGGGAGGGAGCTGGTTGAGGATCTGGGTGATGCGCTGCATCACCTCCATCTGGCCGACGTTGATGTCCGCGCCCCAGTTGAACCAGACCTGGACGGCGCCGATCCCGTGCTTGGAGAAGGACTCGACGTGCTCGACGTTGGACGCGGAGCTGACCGCCTTCTCGATCGGGTAGACGACGCTCTTCTCGATGTCCACCGGCGGGGCGCCCTTGTAGATGACCCCGACGAAGACCACCGGCACCTGGATGTTGGGGAAGAGGTCCACCGGCAGCCGATCCAGCGAGGTGGCGCCCAGCACCACCATCGCCAGCGACAGCATCAGGATGCCGATCCGATTCCTGAGCGCGAGCGAGGTCAGCCACATAGCCCAGCGTGAAAAGTGAGAGGCGAGGGGTGAAAGCCGATCCTGGACGGGGTACCGGTCACGTTTCGCCCCCCACGGGTTCCATCGGGCGCGCCTGGACGGGCACGCCGTTGCTGACGAGGTCCTTGCCGGACACGATGACCTGCTCCGTGCCGTCCAGCCCCTTGGTGATCTCGATGCGGTTGCCGGACCGGACGCCGGTCTCGACGTTCACCTGCTGCGCCTTGCCCTCCCGGACGACGTAGACGTACTGGTGCTCCTCCAGCCGGGTCAGCGCGTCGATCGGGATCTGGACGGCGTTGGCGTGTCGGCCCACGACCACCTCGACCCGGGCGAACATCCCGCCCTTGAGCAGGTGGTCCGGGTTCGGCAGGTCCACCTCGATCGTCATGCTCCGGGTCGCCGGGTTCAGCGCTTGCAGGATGCGCGTCACCTGTCCGACGAACACGCGGTCCGGATAGGCCTCGGCCCGGACCTCGGCCCGCTGGCCGACCTTCACGAGCGGGACGTCCTTCTCGACCACGTCCAGCATGATGCGCACCGGCTCGATCTCGTGCAGCGTGAGGATGCCGCGCGCGGTCGTGGAGGTGCTGGCCGTCGTGCTCGTCACGTAGGCGCCGGGGTCCAGGTTGCGCTCGGCGATGTAGCCGGCGAAGGGCGCGCGGATGTAGGAATAGGCCAGGTTCGTCTCGGCCTGCTGGAGCGCGACCGCGAGCTGGTTGACCTGCGCCCGGAGCGACTCGAGCTGGGCGGCGGCCATGTCGAAGTTGACCTGCGCCGTGTCCAGGTCCTGCTGCGAGACGAACTGATCCTTGATCAGCGCGCGCATCCGGTCCAGCGTGAGCTTGGCGTTGCGGACCGTGGCCTCCTGGCGCAGCACGTCCGCCCGCGCCGCCGCCAGGTTGGCCTTGGCGCGGTTGACCGCGTGCACGTACTCGGTGTGGTCGATCTCCACGAGGAGCTGGCCGGGCTTCACGAAGTCGCCCCGGTCCACGTGAAGCTTGGCGATGTAGCCGTCCACCCGCGAAAAGAGGTTGACCTGCCGGTAGGGCAGGATGTCGGCGGTGAAGGGCAGCCGGACCTCCAGGTCCGCCCGGATCGGCGCGGTCACGCCCACGGTGATCACCCGGCCCTTGCGCGGGTCGCTCTTGGCCCCGCTGCTCGTCAGCCGGAAGACGACGAGGCCGGCCAGGACCAGGAGGAGGATCACGACGACCGTGAGCCCCGGATATTGCCTCAGGCGGTTCATGCGGTCACGCCGGCTCGGCGGCCGCGACGACGGGGCGCCGTGCGCAGCCCCTCCAGGAAGAGTCCGACGTAGGTCGAGACGCTGTCCTCGGGCGGGCGGTGGGCCGGCACTCGGAAGATCTCGTGCAGCAGCCGGTGGTGCGCCAGCATGCCGATGAAGGCGCGGGCCGCCAGCAGGGGGTCCACGCGGCGGAAGGCGCCCTCGCGCGTGCGCCGCGCGATGTAGCCGGCCAGGTAGTCGTAGAAGACCCGGTGCTGGTTGCGGAAGAACATGTCCGACAGCTCGTGGCCCTCCAGCGCGCTGAAGAGCAGCAGCCTAAGCAGCGTCGGGTCCGCGTCCCGCCGGATGCGGGAGGCGGCGATCAGGCGGAAGACCCGCTGGTCGTCGCGCTTCTTCGCCGCCTCGTCCACGAGGGCGATGAGCTGGGACATGGGCGCCTTCTCCGCGAGGATCGCGGCGTAGAGCGCGCGCTTGGTCGGGAAATACTTGAAGAGCAGGGCCTCGCTGATGCCGACCGCGCGGGCGATCTCCCGCGTGGTGGTGCCGCTGAAGCCCTTCTGGGCGAACCGCGCCGCCGCGGCCTCGATGATCCCGGCCTGACGCTCCTGCCGCGACGCGCGGGTCTGGATGGGCGGCCTCCGTGGCGTCATGTCCGATCGGGTAAGTGAGTAATTACTAACCATAATGCTAGCACGGCCGGCGGGCAGGGAACAAGGGGGATGGGCGGGGGCCCTGTCACAGTGGGGAGGGGCCGGCCCTGTCTCGGCCGGGGGCAGCCTCGGCCGGCGCCGGGCTGTGGCATCTCGCACTGTCCACCGGAGGGCCCTGTCGCTTTTCTCCTCAGCCGGCGGTCCGGCCTCTGCCGGGCTCGTGCGCAACCCCGCGGAGCCTCGCGGGATTCGGCCGATGCGCCATCCCGGCGCGTGGCATGGTCCTGGCAGACTCCCCCACGGTGGCATGGGGGGACGACGATGGTTGCGCGACGCCTTTGCCTTGGCCTGCTGCTCTTGTGGCTGACCACGGCCGCGATTGCCGCGTGGGTTTTGGTCAACGGATGGACCGCGCCGGGGCGCGACGGCAGGACGGAGGTCCGCCTGGCGCCGGCCGAGCGGGCCCTCGTTCTCGGCGAGATGCGGCAACTGTTGAAGGCCCTGCACGGCGTGGTGACGGGGTTGGGGGAGCCGGAGTCGGACCGGCGGCAGGCCGAGCAGGCGGCGCGGGCGGCCGGAATGGGGATGGCCGCGGACGTGGAGCCGGCCCTGATGGCGAAGCTGCCCCTGGCCTTCAAGCAGATGGGGATGTCGGTCCATCGGGATTTCGACGGCCTGGCCGACGGGATCGCGGCGGGGGAGTCGGAGGGCGAGATCCTGCGGCGCCTGGCGAGCATCACGGCCCGATGCACGACCTGCCATGACCTGTACCAACTGCCCTCGCCCGGAGGGGCGCCATGACGCTCACCGTGACCTATCGGGGCGGGACGAGGTTCGACGTGACCGGCGGCGGGCACACGGTGGTCGCCGACCAGCCGCGTGAGGAGGGCGGGACGGACGCGGGGATGAGCCCGGTCGAGCTGTTCGTCGGCTCGCTAGCCGCCTGCGTCGGCTACTTCGTGTCGCGGTTCTGCGCGCGACACGGGATTCCGGCCGAAGGGCTGGCGATCGACGTGGAGTGGTCCACGGCCGAGCGGCCGCACCGGGTGGGCGCCGTCGCGCTCCGACTCCGGCTGCCCGCGGCCGTCACGCCGGAGCAGGAGGCACGGCTCCTGAAGGTGGCCCACGGCTGCACGGTCCACCAGTCGCTGCTCGTGCCGCCGACGGTGGATATCACCCTTGAGGCGTCGCAGGCCGACGCCCCACCGGCAACCGGCAGCGTCGTCCGGGCCGGCTGACCGGCGGGGAGGGGGAGAAGAAAGGAGCGAACGATGGAGGAGCGGGCGCTCAGCGAGTATTTCGAGCAGGACCACGGGCGGCTGGATTCGCTGTTCCGGTCGTATCAGGCGCTCAAGCGCAGCGACTTCCCGAAGGCCAAGGAGGCCTTCAAGCAGTTTAGGTTCGGCCTCCAGCGGCACATCGTCTGGGAGGAGGAGCTGCTGTTCCCCGTCTGGGAGCAGAAGACCGGCCTGGCCGAGGGCGGCCCGACGTCGGTGATGCGCATGGAGCATCGCCAGATCGGCCGGTGGCTGGAGGCCATCCACGACAGGGTGCGGGCGCAGGACCTGGAGAGCGACGAGGCGGAGGAGCGGCTGATCGCGGTCCTCGAGTCCCACAACAGGAAGGAGGAGCGCATCCTCTATCCGGCCATCGATCAGGCGCTGGACGAGGAGGAGCGGGCCTCGATCTACACGGCCATGCTGGAGATGCCGAGGGAGCGCTACGAGGTCTGCTGCGGCGGGCACGAGGCCGGGGCCTGAGCCCGGCCCGCGAGGAGGGCGGCTACTTGCGGATCGCCGCCCAGGCCTTCTGGTAGTCCTCGAAGGAGTCCACTTCCATCCAGCCCTTGTAGATGGGCACGCAGGCGACCTCCTGGCCGGCGGCGATGAGGTCCTGCAGGAGGTCGGTGAGGGCGGCCTTGGCAAGACTGGGCGCCTCGTGCAGCGGCCGGTCGGCGCCCCGCTCGACGGCGCGCTTATAGGCCCGGACGAGCGCTTCGGTGCCCCGCTCGGAGGTCATGGCCAGGCCGACGAACTCGCCGTGCGCGTGCGCCGGGTCGAGGGTCTGGCCGATCCGGAGCACACGGCTCGGCTCCTCCGGCGTGACGTAGCGGTAGCCGACGCCGGGGGGGTTCTCCAAGACTACGAGGTCCCGCCGACCCGCGGGCTGGCTGGGGCCCCGCTCGCGCTGGTCGCTCCAGGCCAGGTCCACGACGAGCGTGATGTCGGCGGGGCTCTTGAGCAGCTTCTGCAGCACCGCCTCGTCGTAGATGATGTCGCCGTAGGACAGGATGCAACGCCCCGTCAGCTCCCGCTCGGCGCAGAACAGCGAATAGAGCTCGCCCGTCTCCTCGAACCGATCGTTGTCGTAATAACGGATGTTCGGCAGTGCGATGGCGTCCTTGCGGTAGCCGCGCACGAGCACGATGTCCTTGATCCCGCAGTCGTTCAGCGCGGCCACCTGGCGCTCGAGGATGGACTTGCCCTTGATGTCGAGCAGGCACTTGGGCTTGTCCTGGATCAGGGGCAGCAGGTGTTTCTCGAACCCCGCCGCCGCGATCACCGCGGTGATCTTCTCGGCGCCCACGGGCAGGAACCGGCGCTCGTCCTCCTCCATCTGGGGCACGCCGACCAGGTCGTACACCTCGTCGAGCCGGACGATGCGGTCGTTCGCCGCGCCGGGGCGGGTGTCCTTCTTGATCAGCTCCAGCGCGTCGCGCATGCCCTTGATGGCGGCCCGCACCGCCTGGTTGGCGTAGATCACGACCTTGAAGCCGGCCTCTTCCAGCTCCGCGGCGGTGACCCCGTCGAAGATCGTGGGCACGACGACCAGCGGGACGCGGCCCGACCACGCCCGCGCGACCTGCCGCAGCTCGTCGAAGGTCTTGGACTTGGAATGGATCAGCACCGCGTCGGCCCCTGCCCGCGCGTAGGCCTCGGCGCGCTTGAGCGCCTCCTCCTGGCCCCAGCCGGCGATCAGCGCCTCGGTCCGCGCGATGACCATGAAGTCGGGGACGGTCTGCGCGGCCTTGGCCGCCTGGATCTTGCCGCAATGCTCCTCGATGGGGATCAGCTCCCGGCGGACGCCGGCGTAGAAGCTGCACCGCTTGGGGTAGACGTTGTCCTCGATGCAGATCGCAGCGACGCCCGCCCGCTCGCGGTCGTTGACCGTCCGTTTCACGTTGAGCGCGTTGCCGTAGCCCGTGTCGCAGTCGGCGATGACCGGGATGCCGACGGCCTCGGCGATGTTCCGCTCGACCTCGAGCTGCTCGGAGGAGGTGACGAAGCTCGCGTCGGGGACGCACTTCAAGGAGGCGGAGATGCCGAAGCCGCTGGCCCAGACGCCGTCGAAACCCGCGCGCTCGATCAGCTTGGCGCTGAGCGCGTCGTGGGCGCCGACGACCTTGACGAGGCCGGGACGGCTGAACAGGCTCCTGAGCTTGGTCGCCTGATGCATGGGGCGCCACTATAACGAAGGAGACGCGGCCCTTGTCAATGGAATTGTTCCGGCAACGGCGGTGCGGGTCCGCCGCGGCCGGGCGCGCTCACTGGCAGCCGACGCTCTCGATGAACGCGGGGGCCAGGATGCGGCTTTCGATGAAGAGCAGGCCGCGCTCCCCTCCGCGCTGGTAGAGGAGGGTGACCTCGGTGTCGGGGCCGCGCCAGGTGAGCTGCTGCTCCTCGCCGCCGGCGAGCTGGCCGGGCGTCAGGTCGAGCGGGCCGAACTGCCCCTGGAGATAGGCCAGGATTCGCCGGTGCGTCTGTGCGCCTTGGTACCGGATGGTCACGCGCGCGAACTTGCCCTGGATCGTGGAGAAGCGCAGGGTCGCGACCGGGATCTCGCCCAGCTTCGCCGTTCCGTCCGCCGGCTCGTACTCCCGAATCTTGTCGCCGGCCGACACTTCGCGCAGGTCCTGCCGTTCCGCGAGGGGTGTGCCCCAGGGGATGCCCTGAAAGCCCTTGGGGTCGTTGACCATCCCGACGGCCGCGGCGAGCGCGGGCGCGAGGAGGCAGGCGGCGAGGGCCGGCGCCGCCGGGGCGAGACGCCGCCGCCGCGGCGCGACGGAAGCGATCTCCGGGAGCGAAGGAGGGGCCATCCAGGCCTCCCTTACATCTACATCCGAGGAGCGGTCAGAGCCGGACCGGCTGCGGGGACCCGCCCCGCCGCGTTCCGTGATGCGCCATCGGCAGCCGGTCGTTGAACCGGCCGGCGAGCTGGCGGCTCTCGATGAAAAGGTAGCCGCGCTCGTCGCTCCCTTCGTAGGTCAGGTTGACCTCGGTGTCCGCGCCGCGCCAGTTGAACTGCTGGTTGAGCCCGCGGACCATCGAACCCTGCGTCCGGTCCGCCGGTCCGAAGGTGGCCTGGAGGTAGGCCATGACCCGGTCGTGGGTGGCCTGGCCGCGATAGCGGATCGTGACGCGGGCGAAGCGGCCGTCGATCGTCGAAAAACGCATCGAGTCCACGCGGGCTTCACCCAGGGGCGGCGGCCCCTTCGCCAGCTCATATTCCATGATCGGCTCGGCGGAGGCGACGAGGGTGAAGTCCGAGCGGCCGGCGAGCGGCGTACCCCAGGGGATGCCGTTGAACCCCTGCGGGTCCTTCTCGATGTCCGCCGCGCCCAGGGGCGCCGGCCCCGACGGGCCGGCCGAGGAAGCGACGATGACCAAGAAGAAGACGACCGTGCAGATTCGCAGGCATCGCTCGCGCATGGCCGGAGTTCCGGAAGGATCGGCGGAACCCTACCACGATCGACCGATGAAGGCAACGGGCGCCGGACCGGACGATCGGGCGGGTCGTCGCCCAACCGCGCGGCCGGGCTCGCTTGAGAATCCCCGACCGCTCCGCTATAATCCGCGCCGGTTTTGCGGCCGGCGCTGCGGGAGGCCCGGCCGCCGTCGTTTTGAGGACCGCCGCGCGCCCATGATCGACAGCGACCAGTTCGTCCAGGCCCTCCAGGACATCGGCTTCGACTTCTTCACCGGCGTGCCCGACTCGATCCTCGGCGGGATCATCGAGACGCTGATCGAGCGCCGCCTCTACACGCCGGCGGTCCGGGAGGACGAGGCGGTGGCGATGGCGGCCGGCGCCTACATGGCCGGCCGGGTGCCGGCCGTCCTGATGCAGAACTCCGGGCTCGGCACCTCGCTGAACACGCTGATCTCGCTCAACCTGATCTACCGGCAGCCCTGCCTGCTGATCGTCTCCTGGCGGGGCTTCCAGGGCCAGGATGCCCCGGAGCACCTCGTCATGGGCCAGGCCATGCCCCAGCTCCTGGACACGATGAAGATTCCGCACCGCACGTTCTCGGCGGCGACCGCCGCCGCCGACCTTAAGTGGGTGGCGGAGACCTTCATGAAGACGCGCATTCCCCATGCCCTGCTCATCAAGAAGGGCGTCGTCAAGGGCCTCCACCCGTGAGCCTCGGACCGGAACAGGGCACGATGCAGAGCCGCGCGCAGGCCATCGCCGCGGTGCTGGGCCTGCTCACGGACCAGCCGGTGATCATCTGCAACGGCTTCCCCTCGCGGGAGGCCTGCCGCATCGCCGACCGGCCGACCCACTTCTACATGATCGGCTCGATGGGCGTGGCCGCGGCCATCGGGCTCGGCGTGGCCCTGGCGAAGCCGGAGAAGACGGTCGTGGTCCTGGACGGGGACGGCAACGTGCTGATGGGCATGGGGACGCTGGCGACGGTCGCCGCGCTCAAGCCGAAGAACTTCATCCACGTCGTCCTGGACAACGAGGTCTACGGGAGCACCGGCAATCAGCCGACCTATTCGCGCGTGATCCGGCTGGAGCAGGTGGCGAAGGCCGCGGGCTACGTGAACGTCGAGCGGGTCCGCGAGCGGGAGGACCTGGTCTACGAGATGACGCAGATGCTCAAGAAGGACGGCCCCAGCTTCCTCCTCGTCAAGGTCACCGAGCTGGTCGAGGACGTGGACCGGGTGCCGCACGACCCGCCGGTCATCACGCAGCGCTTCAAAGAGGCGATCAACAGGGCGTGAAACGTAAGCGGAAGGCGTGAAGGGTGAGGCCCGAGGGGGGCGGCCCCGCGATCGCTTCACGTAAGCCGAAGGCGAGCATGATTCTTCTGAACCCCGGCCCCGTCAACGTCTCCGAGCGGGTGCGCAAGGCGCTCCTGCGCCCGGACATCTGCCACCGGGAGTCGGAGTTCGCCGAGCTGCTCCAGCGGATCAGGCAGAAGCTGCTGACCGCCTTCGTGCCGGGGGCGGAGCACGAGTACGCGGCGATCGTGCTCGCCGGCTCCGGCACGGCGGCGGTCGAAGCGGCCATGCTCTGCGCGGTGCCGGTGGGCAAGCGCGGCCTGGTGATCAACAACGGCGTCTACGGCGAGCGCATGTCCGCGATCTGGGGCGTGCACCGGCTCGGCGTGTCCGAGCTCAAGTACGACTGGACCGTCAGGCCCGACCCGGAGCGGCTGCGGCTGGCGCTGCGGCAGCATCCCGAGGTGCACGCCGTCGCCATGGTCCACCACGAGACGACCACCGGCCTCATCAACCCCGCCAAGGAGATCGCGGAGGTCGTGGACGGCCAGAACCGGGTCTTCATCCTCGACTCGGTGAGCGGCCTGGCGGGCGAGGCGGTGGACCTGGCCGGCCCGCACGTCTACATGGTCGCCGGCACCGCGGGCAAGTGCATCCAGGCCTTCCCCGGCGTGTCCTTCGTGCTGGTGCGGCGCGGCTTCATGGAGCGGATGAAAGGCTACCCGAAGCGGTCCTGGTACCTGCACCTGCCCCACTATTACGAGAGCGAGGAACGGGGCGTGATCCCCTTCACCCCGCCCGTCCAGCTCTGCTACGCCCTCGAGGAGGCGCTGGACGAGCTGCTGGAGGAGGGCGTCGCCAACCGCATCCAGCGGTACCAGAGGGCCTCGGCCTTCCTCCGCCGGGGACTGGCGGCCCTGGGCTTGAAGCCCGTGCTCCCACCGGAGCTTCAGTCCAACACGATCACGACCTATCACCTGCCGGCGGGCCTGTCCTACCAGACCCTCCACGACCGGCTCAAGGAGCGGGGCTACGTCATCTACGCGGGCCAGGGCCCGCTCGAGGCCCGGGTGTTCCGGGTGGCCAACATGGGGGCGTTGACCCAGGCGGACCTGGAGGGCTTCGTCGCCGCGGTGAAGCAGGTCCTGGAGGCCTCGCCGGTCCACGGATGAAGGCGATCCACCCATGAAGGCCGTCATCCTGGCCGCGGGCGTCGGCAAGCGTCTCTGGCCGGTGACGCAGCACCGGCCCAAGTGCCTGATCGAGGTCGGCGGGCGCACCCTGCTCGCCCGGTACCTGGACGCGCTCGCCGCGGTGGGCATCAAGCGGGCGACGCTGGTCGTCGGCTACAAGCAGGACATGATCCGCGAAGCCGTGGCCCGCGCGGCGGCGGGCGTCGAGGCCCGGTACCTGACGAACGAGCAGTTCCAGCGCGGCAGTATCACGTCCCTGTGGCTTGCCCGGAGCGAGTTCGACGACGACGTGCTCATCATGGACGCGGACGTCCTGTTCCACCGGATGATCCTCCGGCGGCTGGTCGAGTCGCCCAGGCCCACGGCCCTGCTGCTCGACGAGACGGTGACGCAGCGTACCGAGGAGTGCATGGCGGCCGTCCGGGGCGGCCGCGTCGTGGCGCTCAGCAAGCGGATGCCGGCGCAGTACGACCTCGCGGGCGAGGGCGTCGGGTTCCTGAAGGTGAGCCGGCGCGACACGGGCGCGCTCGTGGAATCGCTGGAGGCCCACGTCGGGCGCGGCAACCTGGACATGGAGTACGAGGACGCGCTCGACGGGTTCTTCTCCGCCGTCCCCGTCGGCTACGAACGGATCGGCGGGCTGCCCTGGATCGAGATCGACTTTCCCGAGGACGTGGCGCGCGCGGAGCGGGAGATCCTCCCGAAGCTCGACGCATGACGGACGGCATCCTGCACGAGGGGGTCGCGGAGTCGGAGGGGCTGGACACGGCCGTGGTGCTCACCGCGGGGGGGCGGGACGCCGCCGGGCCGGGGCCGTTGACGCTGGTGGGCGGCCTCACGCTCTTCCAGCGGACCCTGCTCACGCTCCAGCGCGGCGGGATCGGCCAGGCGCTGGTGCTCGCCGGCCCGGAGGAGGCGGCGCTCAAGCGGCTGGTCCGCGGCGATCCGCGGATGACGATCGCGGTCCGCTGGCTGCCGGTGCGGGAGTTTCCGCCCGAGGATCCCCAGACGTGGGAGGCCGCGCTCGGGGACGTCCGAGGCTACTGCCTGCTCGTCGGCGCCCAGACCCTCTTCTCCCGCGAGCTGGTGGAGCGCCTGCGCCGCGAGGTCCGGGAGTCGCCCGCCGCGCTCCTGATCTGCCGTCCGGAAGAGCGCGGGCCCGCGCGGCCCGCCGCCGGAAACCGGGATGAAGCCCGCGCCGACCTCATGGTCGTCCGGGGCAGCCTCCTCGGCGCGGCGCGGACGGGCGGGCGGGACGCCGCGGCGACCGCGAGCTGGTCCGGCGGGCGGGGCGTCGGGGCCGAGGCCCTGCCGCCGGCCCGGTCGGGATGGCTGGCCGCGATGATCGACCGCGCCGCCGCGGAGGGCGGGCTCCGCACCCTTTCCCTGCCGCCGGATTCGCCGTGCTGGCTCCAGCCGGTGCGCGGGCCGGCGGAGGCCGGGCGCGCGGAGCGCCGGCTCCTCACCGCGCTCGCGTCCCCCTTCGAAGGCTTCGTGGACCGCTATTTCAACCGGCGGTTCTCCGCGCCGCTCACCCGGCTGTTCCTGCGGATCGGGCTGCCGGCCAACGCGGTCACGGTCCTGGCGACGCTGATCGGGCTGCTCGCGGCCACGGTGATCGCGCGGGGCAGCTACATGGCCGGGATCGTCGGGGCCCTGCTCTTCCAGCTCGCAGCGGTGGTGGATTGCTGCGACGGGGAGATCGCCCGACTGACCTTCACGGAATCCAAGCTCGGCGAGCGGCTCGACCTCTGGGGCGACAACCTCGTCCACGTCGCCGTCTTCGCGGGCGTCGCCTGGGCGGTGGCCCGCTCGCCGTCGAGTCTGTTGCCGGCCGGCCTGTCCCTCGCGTGCGGCGCCGCGGCCGTCGCGGGGACGCTCCTGTCCCTCTGGCTGGTGATCCGCGCCCACGCGCTCCGCGAGCGCGGCCGGTTCGCCACGGCCGCGACCGCCGCCCGCGTGGACGGCTTCCTCCGGACCACGGCGAGCCGCGATTTTTCCGTCACCGTCCTGGGCTTCGCCCTGGTCGGCCGGCTCGACCTCTTCATCCTCTTCGCGGCGATCGGCGCCAACCTCTTCTGGATCACCCTGGGCTGGGTGACCCGGCCGTCCAAAGTCCTTCGTGGTTAGAGCCGCCCTCTTCCTCTTCGGGCTCGCGGTGCTCCTGGGGCTGGTCTGGCACATCGGGCCGGCCCGCATCGCCGACGCCGCCTCGATGCTCGGCCCCGCGGCGCTGCTGGTCATGCTGATCCCCTCGCTGCTCATGTACCTGGCCGAGGCGCAGGGCTGGCGGTGGACGCTCGGGCGCCACGCGCGGCAAGTCTCCTTCGGCCGTCTCCTGGCCGTCCGCACGGCCGGCGAGGTGATCAACATGACGACGCCCGCCGCCTACGTCGGCGGCGAGCCGCTCAAAGCCTATCTGCTCAAGCGGGACGGCATCGCGATGGTGGACGGCCTGGCCTCGGTCGTCACGGCCAAGACGACGCTCACGATCGCGCAGGTCGCCTTCATCCTCCTGAGCGTCTTCCTGGCCTTCTGGGCGCTGGGGCTGGCGGAGCCGACCGCGCCCCCCGCGGCGGTCGTCGCGGCGGTCGTGGCCGCGGCGGGGCTCCTGGCCTTTTTGATCGCCGTCCTGGTCCTCATCCGGCGCTGGGGGCTGTTCATGGCCCTGTTGAACGGCCTGCGTCGCCTTGGCGTCAGGATCGCGGCGCTGGAGCGGCGGGAGGAGCGGCTCAAGGAGCTGGACCGTACGATCCTGACGTTCTACACCGAGGACCGGCGCGGCTTTTACCGCTCGACCGGCGTGTCCTTCCTCGCCTGGCTGTCCGAGGCGCTGGAGGTCTACGTGATCCTCTGGCTGCTCGGCGGGACGCCCTCGGTCGTCGCGGCGATCTCCGTCGCCGGACTGTCCGTCTTCATCAAGGGCGGGACCTTCTTCATCCCCGGGAGCCTCGGCACGCAGGACGGCGGAAACCTGCTCCTGCTCGTCGCCTTCGGCTACAGCGAGGTGACGGGTATCACCTTCGCGCTGCTCCGGCGGGTCCGCGAGCTGGTTTGGATCGCCATCGGGCTCCTCTGCCTGGCCGCGCTCGGCGGCCGTCCGGCCGAGCCGGCGGCGCGCTGACGGCCCCTCGTCGGCCGTTTACAGGCCTGCCGCCGCTTGTTAGGATGGGCGGCCATGACCCTCGCCGCGAACATCCTCTGGGCGCTCGTTGCCGCGCTCTGCGCCGTCGCCTTCGGGTTCGTCGCCGGCCTCCTCAACCCCGGCGAGCGGGTGAACGGCCTCTGGCTGGTCGTCGCCGCCGCCTGCTTCTACGTCCTCGCGCTCCGCTTCTACGGGCGGTTCCTGGCCGGACCGGTCCTCGCGCTCGACGACAAGTGGGTGACGCCGGCCCATCGGCTCCGCGACGGCACCAATTTCTATCCCACGAACCCGTACGTCCTCTTCGGCCACCATTTCGCCGCGATCGCAGGGGCCGGCCCGCTGCTGGGGCCGGTGCTGGCGGCGCAGTTCGGCTACCTGCCGGGGTTCCTCTGGCTGGTGATCGGCGCGGTGCTGGCCGGGGCGGTGCAGGATTTCATCATCCTCGTCGCCTCGATGCGGCGCAACGGCCGGTCGCTGCCGGAGATCGCGCGGGATGAGCTGGGGCCCGTGACCGGCACGGCCACGGCGGTCTCGGTCCTGTTCATCGTGATCGTCGCGCTGGCCGGGCTGGGGCTCGCGGTCGTCAACGCGCTGCACCGGAACGCCTGGGGCACGGTGACGATCGCGCTGACGATCCCCGTCGGGCTCCTGATGGGGGTCTATCTGGAGAAGCTCCGGCCGGGGCGGGTCGGCGAGGTGTCCGCGCTCGGCGTTGCGCTGCTGCTCGTCTCGGTCTGGGTGGGGCGCGTCGTGGCGCAGTCGCCGCTTGCGCCCTGGTTCGAGCTGGAGCGGGAGGCGCTCGTCTGGCTCCTGGCGGGCTACGGCTTCCTCGCCTCGGTCCTGCCCGGCTGGCTCCTGCTGGTCCCGCGTGGGTATCTCTCGACCTTCATGAAACTGGGCGTCGTCGTGCTGCTCGGGCTCGGGGTGATCCTGATGGCGCCGACGATCGAGATGCCGCGCGTCACGGCCTTCGTCCACGGCGGCGGGCCGATCATCCCCGGCACCCTCTTTCCCTTCCTCTTCGTGACGATCGCCTGCGGCGCGATCTCGGGGTTCCATTCGCTCGTGTCCTCGGGGACGACGCCCAAGATGATCGAGCGGGAGTCCCACGCGCGGGTCGGCTACGGCGCGATGCTGCTGGAGAGCTTCGTCGGCGTGATGGCGCTGATCGCCGCGTCCGTGCTCGCGCCCGGCGACTACCTGGCGATCAACACGACGCTGTCCGCCGAGACGCTGGCGACGATGGGCTTCCCGGTGCAGCGCCTCGCGGAGCTGTCGGCGCTCGTCGAGACGGACGTGGCCGGGCGGCCGGGCGGCGCCGTGTCCCTGGCCGTGGGCATGGCGTCCATCTTCGCCGCCCTGCCGGGCATGGCGGGCTTGATGGCCTACTGGTACCAGTTCGCGCTCCTGTTCGAGGCCCTGTTCATCCTGACGACCATCGATACGGGCACGCGCGTCGCGCGGTACCTGCTGCAGGAGATGGGCGGGCGGGTCTACGCCCCGCTGCGGCGGTTCGCCTGGTGGCCGGGCGTCATCGCGAGCAGCGCGCTGGTCGTCGGCGGCTGGGCCTATTTGATCGGGACCGGGAGCATCTCGACGATCTGGCCGATGTTCGGCGCGGCCAACCAGTTGCTCGGGACGCTCGCCCTCTGCGTCGGGACGACGGTGCTCATCAAGATGGGCAAGCCCCGGTTCCTCTGGCTCACGGCCGCGCCGATGCTGTTCGTCGGGACGATCACGCTGACCGGCTGCTACGAGATGTTCCGGCTGTTTCTGGAGCAGGCCGCGGCCGCCGGGGATGGGGCCGTCGCGCTCTACCTGGACGCGGCGCTGGTGTCCGTGGTCGCGGTCCTGGCGCTCGTCGTGCTGGCGGACGGCGTCCGGCAGTGGTACGGCTACCTTGTCCGCGGACAGCCCTGGACGAGCAGCGAGGTGCTCATCATGGCCGGCGGCTCCTCGCCCGCCGGCGCCCGCCCGAGCGCGGCGGCCGGCGATTCGTTCACGGTCGGCGGTTGCTGCTGAGGAAGTGTCGGCCGTCGGCGTTCAGCCTGGTCACTTCGGTGAGGGGTCGTCACCCCGGCGGATGCCAGGGCCCAGTCCGTCACCCCGGCGGACGCCGGGGCCCAGTCCGAGTCGTGTCGGCCGGACCTGGATGCTGGCTTGCGCCGGCCTGACGTGCTCTGGCCGGGGAGTGGTACTGTTCGGGGTGACGGTCTTGCCGAAAGCCGACGGCTGACCGCTGACAGCATCATTGAAGGAGAAGGTCATGGCCGATCAGAGTTCGTTCGACATCGTGTCCAAGGTGGATATGCAGGAGGTCAAGAACGCGATCGAGCAGGCCACGAAGGAGATCCGGCAGCGGTTCGACTTCAAGGGCTCACAGACCGAGCTGACGCTCAAGGAGAAGGAGCGGGAGATGGTCGTTCTCTCGGACGACGAGTACAAGCTCAACGCGGTGCTCGAGATCCTCAAGGCCAAGCTCGTCAAGCGGAACGTCTCGCTCAAGGCCCTCACCTACGGCAAGGTGGAGGAGGCCCTGGGCGGCACGGTGCGGCAGGTCGTCGCGATCCAGAGCGGCATCCCGGACGAGAAGGCCAAGGCGATCGCCAAGGCGATCCGGGACGGCAGGTTCAAGGCCCAGGCCCAGATTCAGGGCGACCAGCTCCGGGTGCAGAGCAAGAGCCGGGACGAGCTGCAGGCCGTGATCGCGTTCCTGAAGTCGAAGGACTTCGGCCTCGACCTGCAGTTCACCAACTACCGGTAGCCCCCAGCGGACGAGCAGGGGAGTGTTGGTGAGGAGTGTTGAGTTCATGGTGAGACCAGAAACTTCTCACTCGAGACTCGCGGCTCCGCACGCGCTCCCGGTCGCCGCGTGGCTGGCGATCGGGACGCTGCTGGTCGCGCTGGCGGCCGCCGGCTGCCAGCGCAGCGACGCGATCGTCGTCATCCAGCTCCACCCCGCCAACCCCGACATCCTCTACGTCGCGACCAACGACTACATCTACAAGACGCGGGATGGGGGCCGGACCTGGGAGAACCTCTCGCGGGGCATGACGCATTCGCGCGTGATCGCCATGGCCGTGGACCCGGCCTACCCCGCCACCGTCTACGCGGGCACGAAGGGCGACGCGGTCTTCAAGAGCTACGACGGCGGGCACCGCTGGGTGTCGTTGCGGCGCGGGCTCGACGACGCGACGATCAGCTCGGTCGTCAACCAGTTCCTTTTCGACCCGGCGGACAACACCCATCTCTTCGCGGCCACGACCATGGGCGTCTTCGAGTCCACCAACGGCGGCGAGTCCTGGCAGAAGAAGATGGAGGGGATGAAGGAGGTCCTGATGGTCGTCACGCTCGCCATGGACCCCACGCGGCCGCGGATTCTGTACGCGGGGACCAGCGGTGGCGTGTACAAGACGGTCAACGGGGCGGGCACATGGGAGAAGGTGAACAACGGCCTCGTGCCGCCGGAGATCATCAAGTCCTCCCGCGCGCTCGGCGTGACCGCGATGCAGGTGGATCCCTTCGCGCCGGACACGGTGTACGCCGCCACGCTCGACGGTCTCTACAAGACGACCGACGGGGCGAAGTCCTGGACGCGGATCGCCCGGGCGCTGCCCGACCAGATGATCAGCGCGATGGTGCTCGACCGGTCGGCCCGCGACACGATCTACGTCGCGAGCCGCGAGGGGGTGCACAAGAGCGGGGACGGCGGCGCGTCCTGGCGGGCGCTCACCAGGGGCCTGACCACGCTCAACATCCGCTCGCTCGCCCAGAGCCCGACCGACCCCCGGGTCTGGTACGTGGGCACGAACGGGAGCGGCCTCTACCGGAGCGGGGACGGCGGCGAGACCTGGGAGCCCATGCCGCCGGTCAAAGAGAAGTGAGGAGTGTTGAGTCGCGGGACATCCGGACACTCAACACGCAACACCGGCTTCATCCTGGGTCACCGGCTGTTCAGGCTGGAGTCGCCGATGGCGGGGCCAGCGCGCGAGGGGAGGGTGCTGCGGCCGGTCGGGCCCTCCTCCGTGCCGGCTTCGAAGCCGACGCTCGGCCGGAGGGTCGTGCTCTGGGTGGCCGTCCCCTGGCGTGTGGGCAGGGTCGTGTCCTGGGTGTCCAGGCCCTTGCGGGCGTTCAAGCCCGCCTTCTGGTCGCTGGCGGGAGAGCCGACCTCGCCGATGTCCGCGCCGAATGCGTTGGGCAGCGTCGTGCTCTCGATCGTGGTGCCGACCCGGCTGGGCAGGGTCGACGCCGGAGGCCCCTGCGTCCGGTCCGGAGAGCTCAGGTCGGTGCCGGTCGGGGCCGATCGCGGCGGAGCCGCCGGCCGAAATTCCTCCTTCAGTCGGTGTTCCTCCTGCTGAATGCGACGGCGCTCACGGCCCTCCTTCTCGTAGTCCAGCCGCCCCAGCCGGTCCTGGGATTCCTCCAGTGTCCGCCAGTCGGCCCGCAGCTTGCGGAGGGTGTCCCGCGCGGTCGCGACCGGCCGGACGATCTGGCTGACCGTGAAGCCGCGCTGACTGGTGCCCATGTTGAGGAAGCCGACCGCTTCCATGGACCGCAATAGGTGGACGGCCTCGTCCTCAAGGTCCTCCAGCTCGGCGAGGAACCCGGGGTTGTCGGCGCAGCAGTCCAGGAACCGGCGGTACCGGTCGAGGAACTTCCCCGTTTCGGCCTGAATGTCCTGGATCCTGACCGGTTCCTTCTCCGGGGCCGGCTTGCCGGGGGCGCGGCTCTTCTCCTTGAAGCTCTTCTCCTCCTTCCCGACCAGCGGGGCGCAGCCGGGCTCGGGATTGGCCGAGTACTGGCGGTCTGGGGTGCGGTTCGGGCACCAGTAGGGCGGGGCCGGGGGGTTCAGCGGATTCTTGGGGTCGAACTCCGCGGCGCGGCCGGGCGCGAGCCAGACCGCGCCGCCGATGGCGGCGGCGAGGCCGACGATTCCCGCGGTGCCGAGGCCCCCGGCGGACATGCGGTCATTCTGCCCGCCGTGACTCGACATGTCAATCAACGGACGCCGGCCGTGAGGTCGGACGGCCGTGCTTAGGCCGCGACCGAGGCTCCCTTGCATTGCCGGCGGCGGATCGGCTAGGCTGGCCGCGTCGGTCGTCGAGCCCGCCCGGAATCAGGCATGCCGCCCGTCGTCTACATCGAGGAGATCGCCCGCCATGCCGGCGAGGAGGTGACGATCCGCGGCTGGCTGCGGCACCGGCGCGCCGGCGGCAAGATCCAGTTCCTCGTCGTGCGGGACGGGACGGGCGACCTCCAGGCCGTCGTCAGCAAGGCTGCGGTCGGGGAGGAGGCCTTCGCCCGGGCCGCGCAGCTCACGCAGGAGTCGTCCCTGGTCCTGACCGGTCGCGCCCGCTGGGAGGCCCGTGCACCGGGCGGCTACGAGCTCGACGTCGCGACGATCCGCGTACTCCAGATCGCCGAGCCCTTTCCGATCCAGCCCAAGGAGCACGGCGTCGGCTTCCTGATGGAGCACCGGCACCTCTGGCTTCGCTCCGGCCGCCAGCACGCGATCCTCCGCATCCGGCACGAGGTCATCCGCGCCTGCCGCGATTTCTTCGACGAGCGGGGCTTCGTGCTGGTGGACGCGCCGATCTTCACGCCCAACGCCTGCGAGGGCACGACCACCCTGTTCCAGACCCAGTACTTCGACGAGACGGCCTACCTGACGCAGAGCGGCCAGCTCTACAGCGAGGCCACGGCGGCGGCCTTCGGCAAGGTCTACTGCTTCGGCCCGACCTTCCGGGCGGAGAAGTCCAAGACGCGGCGGCATCTGATGGAGTTCTGGATGGTGGAGCCGGAGGTCGCCTTCGCCGAGCTGGAGGACGTGATGGCGCTGGCCGAGCAGTTCCTGTGTCATATCGTCGGGCGGGTGCTGGAGGCGCGGCGCGCGGAGCTGGCGGTGCTGGAGCGGGACGTGACCAAGCTGGAGCGTGTCGTCCCGCCCTTTCCCCGCGTCACCTACGAGGAGGCGGTGGCGCTGCTGCGCCGCCGGGGGAACCCCATGCAACCGGGCGACGACTTCGGCGGCGACGAGGAAACGCTGCTCTCGAACCAGTTCGACCGGCCGGTCATCGTGCACCGCTATCCCACGGCCGTCAAGGCCTTCTACATGCAGAGCGACCCGGAGCGGCCGGACCTGGCGCTCTGCATGGACGTGCTGGCCCCCGAGGGCTACGGCGAGATCATCGGCGGCGGCCAGCGCATGCACGAGCACGACCGGCTGCTCGCGCGCATCCGCGAGCACAAGCTGCCCGAGGAGGCCTTCCGCTGGTACCTGGACCTCCGCCGGTACGGCTCCGTGCCCCACGCGGGCTTCGGCATGGGGATCGAGCGGGCCGTGGCCTGGATCTGCGGGCTGGACCACGTGCGAGAAACCATCCCCTTCCCGCGCATGTTGTACCGGCTCTACCCGTAACCGTTCGCCCCACGCGACGTCCCTGATCGGCGGGGTCGCGACCATGCCCCATCCCCGACAGCGTCCTTCTCTCGGCTGTCCCCGAAGCGCGGGCCACCGCCCACGCCGCCGGACCGGACAGCGGGCCCGCCGCTCGACCCACAGGGCGAAAGTCGTCCTAAATTTGCACGGGGCCAGAAGATTTTTGTTGACATGCCGCGCGGAGACTGTATACTCCTGCACAAAAGTGGGAAAAAGTGGGAATCAATGAAACTGGGCGGAAACTCACGGGAAACGGTCATGTCCCGGTGTTGCTCGACGAAGTGGTGGCCTGGCTGGCCTGCCGGCCCGGCGGGCGCTATGTGGATTGCACGGTCGGGCGGGGCGGGCATGCGGAGCGGATCCTGGAAGTGATCGGCCCCGACGGCCTGCTCGTCGGGATCGACCGCGACGAGGATGCGATCAGGGCGACGGGTGAGCGATTGCGCCGGTTCGGTGAGAGGGTGCGCTTGATCGGCGGAAATTTCAGCGGGCTGCGGGAGCATCTGGGCTCGGTGGGCCTGCCGGCCGTGGACGGCATCCTCTTCGACCTCGGCGTCTCCTCCCCGCAGCTCGACAGCGCGGAGCGTGGCTTCAGCTTCTCCCAGGACGGCCCGCTCGACATGCGCATGGACCGGCGCGAGCCGCGCACCGCCGCGGACCTGGTCAACGGCCTGCCCGAGCGGGAGCTAGCCGACCTCCTCTATCACTACGGGGAAGAGCGGTTCTCGCGCCGGATCGCTCGCGCCATCGTCGCGGCGCGCGCGACCGCCCCACTTCGCACCACGTTCGAGCTGGTGTCTGTGATCCGCTCGGCCGTGCCCGGGGCCTACCGCCACGGCCGCCTCCATTGCGCCACCAGGACCTTCCAGGCCCTCCGCATCGCGATCAATCGCGAATTGGAGTCCCTGGAGGGCGCGCTCCGCGATGCGGCGGACCTGCTGGCGCCGGGCGGCCGCCTCTGCGTCATCGCCTTCCATTCGCTCGAAGATCGGATCGCCAAGCAGGCGATCCGCGCCATGGCCGGCGGGCCGGAGCCCCGCCTGCGGTCCTTGACCAAGAAACCGGTGACGCCCTCGGAGCGCGAATGCGGTGAGAACCCGCGTGCCCGGAGCGCCAAGATGCGGGTGGCCGAGCGGCTGCCCGCGCGGAGGGCGGCATGAACACCTTCGGCGCGGCGATCGCGATCGGCCTTGTGCTCACGCTCGGCTATGTCTGGGAGCGGGCGGACTTGGTGAGCGTCGGGTACCGGATCGAGCAGCTCAAGCATCAGCGGACCAAGCTCCTCCGGGACCGGGACGAGCTGCGGCTCAAGGTCTCGGCCCTGACCTCCCCGGAGCGGCTCGCGCGTGCGGCCGCGGAGAAGCTGGCGATGGGGCCGCCGGCGCAGGGTCAGGTGGTCATGGTCAAGCTGGACCGCGAGGCGCGGCCGGCGGGCGGCAGGGGCCGCGAGGAGATCCGGCTGGCCAAAAACGACACGCCGCCCCCCGCGGCGAAGGGCGATTAGGATGGAGAAGGGCGACCCCTACCGTGGCCGACGGGCCTTCGCGGGGCTGGTCCTGATGGCCGGCTTCCTCGTGGTCCTCTGCCGGCTCTTCACGCTCCAGGTGCTCGATGCGGCGGAGCTGACCGCCAAGGCCGAGCGGCAGCACCGGAAGACCGTCGCGCTGGAGGGCGCGCGGGGCGCGATCCTGGACCGTCGGGGCAAGGTGCTCGCCGCCAACATGCAGGTGCCCTCCGTGTTCGGCGTGCCGACCTCCCTGGGGAATCCCGCGGCGGTCGCCCGGGACCTCGCCCGGGTCCTGCCGGTCAAGGCGGCGGACATCGAGCGCAAGCTGCGGATGGACCGCAGCTTCGTTTGGCTCGCGCGCAAGCTCGATCCGGAGCAGGGCCGCCGCTTGGAGACGCTCTCGATCGAGGGCATCGGCACGGTGATGGAGGGGCGCCGCTTCTATCCCAAGGGGACGCTGCTCTCGCACGTGCTCGGGTTCGCGGGGATGGACGGGAACGGCCTGGAGGGGATCGAGCGCCGCTACGACGCCCATCTCCGGGGCGAGAAGACGGAGATCGTGCTGCAGCGCGACGCCCTGGGCCGCCCCGTCTTCCCCACGGACCTGACCGACCGCGCGCCGGAGGCCGGCCGCACGCTCGTGCTGACGATCGACGAGGTCATCCAGTATATCGCGGAGAAGGAGCTGGACGAGGCGGTCGCCGCGAGCCGCGCCAAGGGCGGGGTCGTCGTCGTGATGGAGCCGCGGACCGGCGCGATCCTGGCCATGGCCCTGAGCCACCGTTTCGACCCGAACGCCGTCGCTGGTGCGGCGGCGGACCGGCTGCGGAACCGCGCCGTCACCGACGCCTACGAGCCGGGGTCCACGATGAAGGTGTTCGTCGCCGCCGCGGCGCTCGAGGAGCATGTGATGGCGCCGGGCTCGCTGATCTACGCCGAGAACGGCGCCATGACCGTCGCCAACACGGTCATCCACGATCACGAGAAGGCCGGCTGGATCACCTTCGCCCAGGTCATCCAGAAGTCGAGCAACATCGGGGCGGTCAAGACCGCGCAGGCGCTCGGCGAGGAGCGGCTGTTCCGCTACCTCACCGCCTTCGGCTTCGGCCAAAAGACCGAGATCGACCTCCCCGGCGAGGCGACCGGGCTGCTCAAGGCGCCCCGCGACTGGGGGCGCCGCTCGCTCGCCTCCATCGCCATCGGGCAGGAGGTCGGGGTGACGCCGCTCCAGCTCGTGACCGCCGTCGCGGCCGTGGCGAACGGCGGCTGGCTGATGCGCCCCTTCCTCGTGTCGGAGATCAGGGATGCCGAGGGGCGCGTCGTCGCCCGGACGGAGCCGCAGGTGCGGCGCCGGCCCATCTCGCCGCAGGCGGCGATGACGCTTGCGCATCTGCTGGAGGGGGTGGTGACCCAAGGGACCGGCACCAAGGCGGCGGTCCCCGGCTTCCGCACCGCGGGCAAGACCGGCACGGCCCAGAAGATCGACCCGACCACCGGCGCCTACTCCTCCACCCTCCTCGTCGGCTCCTTCGTCGGCTTCGTGCCGGTGGAGGACCCGCGGCTGGCGATCGTCGTGACGATCGACGAGCCGCAGAACGAGGGCTGGGGCGGGCTGGTGGCCGCGCCGGTCTTCAGGAAGATCGCCGAGCAGGCGCTGCCCTACCTGGGCGTGACGCCGCAGGAGCCGATCAAGGTGGCGGTCGCGCCGCGCGGGCCGGCGGTCGCGCCGCTCGCAGCGGGCCTATGACCCTGGCGGAGCTGATCGAACCGGTGACGGTGCTGGAGCGGCGGGGGGACCTCAACGTCGAGGTGACCGACGTGACCGATGACTCCCGGCGGGTGGGGCCGGGCAGCCTGTTCGTCGCCGTCAAGGGCGGCCGGGCCGACGGCCATGCTTTCCTGTCCGCCGCCGCCGCCGCGGGCGCCGCGGCGGTCGTCGTGCAGGAGCCCTGGACCCCCCCGCCCGGCGCGCGCCAGGTCCCGGTGGTGCGCGTGGACGATTCGCGGCGCGCGGTCGGCCTGCTCGCGGGGCGGCTGCGCGGCGACCCCTCGTCGCGCCTGACCATGGTGGGCGTGACGGGGACCAACGGCAAGACCACGATCACCTATCTGTGCCGGGCGCTCCTGGAGTCGGCCGGGCGGCGCGTGGGCCTCATCGGCACCGTCGCCTACCAGATCGGCGCGGAGCGGATCGCCGCCTCACACACCACCCCCGGCGCCGCCGAATTGCAGGCGCTGCTGGGACGGATGGTCGAGGCGGGGCTCGATACGGCGGTGATGGAGGTCTCCTCCCACGCGCTGGCGCTCGATCGGGTCGCCGGCTGCGAGTTCGACGTGGCGATCTTCACGAACCTGACGCAGGACCACCTGGATTTTCATCGGGACATGGAGGACTACTTCCGGGCCAAGCTCACGCTCTTCACCGGGCTCGGCGCGCGCGCGACGAAGCGCCGGCCCAAGCGCGCCCTCGTCAACGCGGACGACCCGCGCGGCCCGCTGGTCTGCGCGGCGAGCGCCGTGCCGGTCTGGACCTTCGGCATCGACGCGCCCGCGGACCTGCGCGCGACGGACCTGCGCCTCTCGCTCGCCGGCTCCCGCTTCACCTGCGCGACGCCGCACGGGACTTTCCCGATCGAGAGCCGCCTCGTCGGCCGGCACAACGTCTCGAACCTGCTCGCGGCGATCGGCGTCGGGCTCCACGAAGGGCTCTCGCCGGAGGCGATCCGGGCCGGCCTGCGGGGCGTCGCGAACGTCCCCGGCCGCTTCGAGCGCGTCGAGGCGGGGCAGCAGTTCACCGTCGTCGTGGACTACGCCCACACGGAGGACGCGCTGGTCCGCCTGCTGGAGGCCGCGCAGGCGCTCAAGACGGGCCGGGTCATCACGGTCTTCGGCTGCGGCGGAGGCCGGGACCGCGGCAAGCGCCCCCGGATGGGGCGGGCCGCCGCGCTGCGGAGCGACTTCCTCGTGCTGACCTCCGACAACCCGCGCAGCGAGGACCCGCTAGAGATCCTGCGGGAGGTGGAAGCGGGGGTACGCGAGGCGGGCGTCGCCGTGCCCTACGAGGTCATCCCCGACCGTCGGCGGGCGATCGAGGCGGCGGTCGGCCTGGCCGGGCCGGGCGACATGGTGCTGATCGCGGGCAAGGGCCACGAGGACTACCAGATCATCGGCGCGCAGCGGCTGCCCTTCGACGATCGCGAGGTCGCGCGGGAGGCCATCCTGCGGCTGCGCCGTCCGGCCTGAGGGAGGGAGCGGGACGATGACGGATCTCGAGCGGCTCGCGGGCGTCACGGTCCACGGCGTGCAGCGGGGGGACCCGGGCGGGCCCCTGGTCCTCTGCCTGGACCCGGAAACGGGCACGACCTTCGCGGTCCAGCCCGGCGAAACCATCGGGGCGGCGCTCGGCCGCGTCAAGGCGCGGTACTCGGCGGTGCGGGGGGAGATCTGTGGGGCTCAAGGCGTGTCTCGCTGACCCGGCGGCGTCGGGCGTCGAGCGTCGCTCGATCTGGGACATGGCGCTGTTCACGGTCGAAGAGATCCTGGAAGTGACGGGCGGCCGGCTCCTCGCGGGGGCGGCCGACGGCCGGACGGGCGTCACGCGCGTCACGACCGACTCGCGGGACGTCCGGCGCGGCGACCTCTTCGTGGCCTTGCGGGGCGAGACGTTCGACGGGCACGACTTCGTCGGCGCGGCGCTCGCGGGCGGCGCGGCCGGCGCGCTCGTGCAGCGGGCGGTCCCGGCGCCGGCGGCCGGCGCGCGGCGCGGGGGCCGGGCGGCCGCCGAGCCCTTCCTCGTGCTCGTCCCGGACAGCCTGCTCGCCCTCCAGGCGCTCGCGGCCCACCACCGGGGCCGCTTCGCGATCCCCGTGATCGCCGTCACCGGGAGCAACGGCAAGACGACGACCAAGGAGATGGTCGCGACGGTGCTGGCCGAGCGAGGCCCCCTGCTCAAGACCGAGGGCAACCTGAACAACCGGATCGGCGTCCCGCTGACGCTCCTGCGCCTGACCTCCCGACACGGCGCGGCGGTCGTGGAGATGGGCGTGGACCGCCGGGGCCAGACGACGCGCCTCTGCGAGATCGCGCGGCCGACCGCCGGGCTCATCACGAACATCGGGCCGGACCACCTGGAGTTCTTCGGCGGCCTGGAGGGCTCGGCCCGGGCGAAGGGCGAGCTGCTGGACTTCCTGCCCCCGGGCGGGGTGGTGGCGCTGAACGCGGACGATCCCTTCTTCGAGTACCTGGCCTCCCGGGCCCGCTGCCGCGTCCTGCCCTTCGGGTTCGGCCCGGCGGCCGAGGTCCGAGCGAGCGACCTGGTCCAGGCGCCGGAGGGCGCGCGGTTCCAGCTCACGCTCCCCGGCCGCGCCAGGACGATCCCGGTGACGCTGCGCCTGCCCGGGGTCCACAACGTCGCCAACGCGCTCGCGGCCGCCGCGATCGGCCACGCGCTCGGCGTCGGCGGGGCGGCCATCGCCCGCGGGCTGGGGCGGGTCCGGGCCGCGCCCCAGCGGACGCAGATGCTCATGGCGGGCGGCGTTCGGATCATCAACGACTGCTACAACGCGAACCCGGCCTCGATGAAGGCCGCGATCGACCTCCTGGCCGAGCTGGCCCGCGGCGGCCGCAGCATCGCCGTCCTGGGCGACATGCTGGAGCTCGGGCCGGGTTCGGAGGCCTGGCATCGGGAGGTCGGCGCCCACCTCGCGGGCCGCGACGTCTCGCACCTGGTCGCCTGCGGGCTCCTGGGCCGCAAGCTGGCGCAGGGGGCGCGGGCGGCGGGGCTGCCGGCGGAGCGGGTGTCCGAGGTGGCGGACGCGGCGGGGGCGGCGACGCTGGTCCGCGGCCTGGTCCGGCGCGGCGACACGGTGCTCGTGAAGGCCTCCCGGGGGATGAAGCTGGAGCGGGTGGTCGAGGCGCTCGCGGGGAAGGCGAAGTGATCGGGGAGGGGGAGGCGTGCGTGTCGAGTGTTCAGCGTTGAGTTGGGGGGAGGAACCGTGACAACTCAACACGCACGATTCCACGCTCGACGCGCATCCGGGTGTTGAATGCTCTATCTACTGCTCTACCCCCTGCACACCGAGTTCTCGATCTTCAACGTCTTCCGCTACCTGAGCTTCCGGATCATCTACGCGGCGGTGACGGCGTTCCTCATCGCCTTCGTCCTGGCGCCGCCGCTGATCCGCAAGCTGCAGGAGATCCGGCTCGGCCAGCACATCCGGGAAGACGGCCCCAAGACCCACCTGACCAAGAGCGGCACCCCGACGATGGGCGGGCTCCTGATCCTGTTCGCCGTGCTGCTCTCGACCCTGCTCTGGGCCGACATCACGAACCGGTACGTCTGGCTGGTGGCGACCGCCACGGTGGGCTTCGGGGCGATCGGGTTCGCGGACGACTACCTCAAGTTCGTGAAGGGCCAGTCCAGGGGGCTCTCGGCCAAGCAGAAGTTCCTCGCGCAATTGCTCGTCGCGCTCGCGCTGGGCGTCTTCTTCTATTACCTGCCCGGCTACTCGACCAAGCTGAGCGTGCCCTTCTTCAAGAACTTCATGCCGGACCTGAGCGCCTTCTACATCCCCTTCGCGATCCTGGTCATCGTCGGCGCCTCCAACGCCGTGAACCTGACCGACGGGCTCGACGGCCTGGCCGTGGGACCGGTGATGATCGCCGCGCTGGCCTATACGATCGTCGCCTACGTCGTCGGCAACAAGATCATGTCCGACTACCTGCTGATTCCCTACATCGAGGGGGCGGGCGAGCTGGCGGTCTTCACCGCGGCGATCTTCGGCGCGAGCCTGGGGTTCCTCTGGTTCAACACCTATCCGGCCTCCGTGTTCATGGGGGACGTAGGCTCGCTGCCCCTCGGCGCGGCGCTCGGGACCGTGGCCGTCGCCAGCAAGCACGAGCTGCTGCTGCTGCTCGTCGGCGGGGTCTTCGTCATCGAGGCGATCTCGGTGATCTTCCAGGTGGCCTCCTACAAGTCGCGGGGCAAGCGGATCTTCCTGATGGCGCCCATCCACCACCACTTCGAGATGAAGGGGTGGGAGGAGCCCAAGGTCGTCGTGCGGCTCTGGATCATCGCCATCCTGCTCGCGCTGCTGAGCCTGAGCACGCTGAAGCTGAGGTGAACCTGTGGAGCGGTGAGTGGACCGAGGGCTGACGGCTGAGTGCCGATGGTTGCAGACGATGGAACGGGAGCCGGGGGAGGAATTCAGGGACAGGCGGGTGACCGTCGTCGGCCTCGCGCGCAGCGGCGTGGCGGCGGCGCGGCTGCTCGTCGCGGTGGGGGCGCGGGTGACCGTGGCCGACGCCAAGGAGGAAGCCCAGCTCGGGCCGATGCTGGCCCAGCTCGACCGGAAGGCCGTCGCGGTCCGGGTCGGTCCCGCCTACGAGGCGGCGCTGGAGGGGGCGGAGGTCGTCGTCGTGAGCCCCGGCGTCCCGGTCGGCCTGCCGATGGTCCGGGCGGCCCGTGCGCGCGGCGCGACGGTGATCGGGGAACTGGAGCTGGCCTTCCGGTTCCTGGCCGCGCCGGTGCTCGCGGTGACGGGTACCAACGGCAAGAGCACGACCGTGACCCTGCTGGGCCTGATGGCCGAGCGGGCCGGGCGGCGGGCCTTCGTCGGCGGCAACATCGGCCGTGCCCTCTGCGAGGCGGCCCGGGCGACCTGGGAGCATCGGCGGAGCGCGGCGCCCGGCGTCTCGCCCTATGACGTGGTCGTGGCCGAGGTGTCGAGCTTTCAGTTGGAGACGATCGAGCGGTTCCGGCCGGCGGTCGCGGCCGTGCTGAACGTCACGCCGGACCACCTGGACCGGTACGAGGCGCTCGACGACTACGTGGCGGCCAAGGCGCGCATCTTCATGAACCAGACGGCCAGCGACACGGCGGTGCTGAACCTGGACGACGGCCGGGTGGCGGCGATGGGGCGGGGGCTCCGGTCCCGCCGCCTGGGCTTCAGTTGCTGGCGCGCCCTGCGTCGGCCCGAAGAGGCGGGCGCCTGGCTGGAGGGCGGCAAGATCGTCGCGGCCCTGGGCGGCCCGCCGGTCGAGGTGGTCGCGACCGGCGAGCTGCGGCTGATCGGGGGGCACAACCTCGCCAACGCGACGGCGGCCTCGGCGATCGGCCTGGCGGCGGGCTGGCCCGTCGAGGCGATCCGCGGGGCGCTCCGGACCTTCCCCGGCCTGGAGCACGCGCTGGAGCTGGTGCGGGAGCGCCGCGGGGTCCGCTACGTCAACGACTCGAAGGGGACGAACGTGGACGCGACGCTCAAGGCCCTGGAGAGCTTCGAGGCCCCGCTGCTCCTCATCGCGGGCGGCCGGGACAAGGGCGGCGACTTCTCCAAACTCCGGGAGGCGATCGCGCGGCGGGTCAAGCGGCTGATCCTGATCGGGGAGGCGGCGCCGCTCATCAAGGCGGCGATGGGGTCGTTCGACCGGCTGGTCGAGGCCGGCAGCCTCCGCGAGGCGGTGGCGCGGGCCGCGGCGGAGGCGGAGCCGGGCGACGTGGTCCTGCTCTCGCCGGCCTGCGCGAGCTTCGACATGTTCGCCGACTACCAGGACCGCGGCCGGCAGTTCAAGCAGCTCGTACACGAATTGCCGTGAAGGGTAAGGAGTGAGGGATGAGGGGTGAGGGGGCGGGGGTGAAGGGAGCGATGGGAGTCGGGGGCGGCGAGAGACTCCCCCCCGACGTTTCACCCCCCGGGTTTCGCGAAGGCGGACATGGCGCGTAGGGCGGTGCAGGCGGGGACGCTGACGCTTCCCTGGCCGACCTGGCCGGGGAGGGGGCGGCCGCGCCCCTCCGCGGACTACGGCCTCCTGACGATGACGGTCGTCCTGGCGCTGGTGGGGCTCGTGATGGTGTTCAGCGCGAGCGCCGTCGTGGCCGACAACCGCTACCACGATGCGAGCTACTTCCTGAAGCGGCAGATGGCGTGGCTGGTCTTCGGGTTCCTGCTCATGCACCTGGCCTCGCGCGTGGACTACTTGGTCTGGCGCCGCGCCGCGATCCCCGTGCTCGCGGTCACGGTCGCGCTCCTCGTCCTCGTGCTCGTGCCCGGCGTCGGCGCGGTGGTCAAGGGCGCGCGCCGGTGGCTGCGGTTCGGTCCGATCTCGGTGCAGCCGGCGGAGGTGGCCAAGCTCGCCGCGGTGATCTACCTGGCCACCTACCTGGCCGGCAGGGAGGCGCGGATCAGGGAGGGCGTACGCGGGCTGCTCCCGCCGCTGGTCGTGATCGGCCTGCTGGCCGGGCTGGTCGTGCTGGAGAAGGACCTGGGCACGCTCGTGGTGGTCGGCATCGTGACGCTCGGCCTTCTGTTCCTGGCCGGGGCGCGGCTTGCGCACCTCGCGGCGCTCGCCTGCGCCGCGCTCCCGGTGCTGGCGGCCTTCGTCCTCGGCTCGCCCTACCGGATGCGGCGGCTGATGACCTTCCTCTCGCCGTGGGAGGACCCGGAGGGCGCGGGCTTCCAGGTGACCCAGTCCTTCATGGCCCTGGGCAGTGGCGGGATCACCGGCGTGGGCCTGGGCGAGGGCAAGCAGAAGCTCTACTTCCTCCCGGAGGCGCACACGGACTTCGTGCTGGCGCTCGTCGGCGAAGAGTTGGGGCTGCTGGGCGCGGGGGCGATCCTGCTCCTGTTCGCGGCCCTGGTGATCCGGGGGTTCCAGATCGCGGGGCGGGCGCGCGAGCCGTTCGGCCGGCACCTGGCGGCGGGCATCACGCTGCTGATCGGCGGCCAGGCCCTGATCAACGCCGGCGTCGTGACCGGGCTGCTCCCGACCAAGGGGCTCACGCTCCCGCTCGTCAGCTATGGCGGCTCCTCGCTGCTCGTGACCCTGCTGGCGGTCGGGATGCTGCTGAGCGTCTCCCGCGACCGCCAGGGCGGCCGGCCGGCGCCGGTCTACGCGGTCGGGAAGGCGGGCGGCCCGCTGCGGCGATGAGGGTCGTGATGGCGGCCGGCGGCACCGGCGGGCACCTCTACCCCGGCCTGTCGCTGGCGCGGGAGCTGCTCCGGCAGGCGCCGGGCTCCTCGGTGCTCTTCATCGGGACGGCGCGGGGGATCGAGTCGAAGGTCCTGCCGCGCGAGGGGTTCGAGCTGGCGATGATCGACGCGAAGCCGGTCATGGGGCGCGGCGCGGTCGGGGCGCTGGCGGGGCTGCTCGCGCTGCCGCGGGCGATCGGCCAGGCCCGGCGGCTCCTGCGCGAGCGGGAGGCGGAGCTGGCCGTTGGCATCGGCGGCTACACGAGTCCGCCGGTCCTGGCGGCGGCGGCTCTGCTGGGCGTGCCGCGGGCGTTGCTGGAGCCGAACGCGATCCCCGGCGTCGCGAACCGGGCGCTCGCGCCGCTGGCCGACCGCGTGTACCTCGCGACCGAGGCGGCCGCCGCCTGGTTCGATCCCCGGAAGACGCTGGTGACGGGAACGCCGGTGCGGAGGGAGTTCTCTGAAGAAGGCGAACGGCAGGTCGCAAGCGACCGGTTGCCGGGAGAGAGGGAGAAGACGCTGCTCGTCTTCGGCGGGAGTCAGGGGGCGCGGGCGATCAACCGGCTCATGGTCGAGGCGCTGGCCGAGCTCGGGGACTGGCGGGCGCGGCTCAGGGTCATCCACCAGACCGGCGAGGCCGACGAGGCGTCCGTCCGGCGGGCCTACGAGGCGGGCGGCTTCCGGGTGGAAGTCGCGCCGTTCTTCTACGACATGCCGTCCGTGCTCCGAGCGGCCGACCTCGTGCTCGCGCGGGCGGGCGCGGTGAGCCTGGCCGAGCTGGCCGTCTGCGGCAAGCCGGCGATCCTGATCCCGCTGCCCGGGGCGATCCACGACCACCAGGAGCGCAACGCGCGCGCGGTCGAGGCGGCCGGCGCGGCGGTGGTCCTGCTCCAGCGGGAGACGACGGGGGCGGTCCTGGGGCGGACGGTGCGGGAGCTGCTGGGCGATGAGCCGCGCCTCCGGGCCATGGCGGCGCGGAGCCGCGCGCTCGGCCGTCCGGACTCGGCGGAGGTCATCGTGCGGGATTGCCTGGCCCTGGTGCGGAGCGGGAGGGCCGGTCGCTGACAACCCACGCGAGGGAGGCTGACCGATGGGCGACGGGCAGGCGGTGCTCGAACGGCCGCCGGTGGGGCGACAGGATCGCCCCGCCGGCCGGGTCGAGGTGAGGGGCATGCGATTCCGGAAGATCCAACACATCCATCTGGTCGGGATCGGCGGGGCGGGGATGAGCGGCATCGCCGAGGTGCTGCTCACGCTCGGCTACCGGGTGACCGGCTCGGACCTCCACGAGTCCGACACGGTCCGGCGTCTGCGGGAGCTGGGCGGGAAGATCTTCATCGGCCACCACGCCTCCAACATCGGGGAGGCGCAGGTGGTCGTGATCTCCTCGGCCGTCTCGCCGACCAACCCGGAGGTGGTCGCGGCGAAAGCGCGCGTCGTGCCGGTGATCCCGCGCGCCGAGATGCTGGCGGAGCTGATGCGGCTCAAGTACGGGATCGCGATCGCCGGCGCGCACGGGAAGACGACGACGACCTCGATGGTCGCGGCCGTGCTCGGGGAGGCGGGGCTGGACCCGACGATGGTGATCGGCGGGAAGGTGAACGCGCTCGGGAGCCACGCGCGGCTGGGCCGCGGCGAGCTGCTGGTGGCGGAGGCGGACGAGAGCGACGGCTCGTTCCTCAAGCTCTCGCCGACGATCGTCGCCGTGACGAACATCGACCGGGAGCACCTGGACCACTACGCGACGATGGAGCGGCTGGAGGAGGCGTTCCTGGAGTTCGTCAACCGCATCCCCTTCTACGGCCTGGCCGTCCTCTGCGCGGACGACGAGCGGTTGCGGCGGCTGCTGCCGCGGGTGGTCAAGCGATACCAGACCTACGGTCTCACGGACCCGCCGGGCGGTCCCGCGCCGGACTTCAAGGCGACGGACATCGAGCTCAAGCCCGGGGCGTCGGAGTTCCGCGCCTTCTACCGGGGGAAGAGCCTGGGGCCGTTCCGCCTCTCCACGCCGGGCGTCCACAACGTCGCCAACGCCCTCGCGGCGCTCGCGATCGGGATGGAGCTGGAGGTGCCGCTGGACCTGATCCGGCGCGGCCTGGCCGGCTTCGCCGGGGTCGAGCGGCGGTTCCAGAAACGGGGCGAGAAGGGCGGCGTCCTGGTCGTGGACGACTACGGGCACCATCCGACGGAGATCCGGGCGACGCTGGCCGCGGCGAAGGCCGGCTGGGAGCGGCGGCTCGTGGTTCTCTTCCAGCCGCACCGCTACACGCGGACGCGCGACCTGCTCGAGGACTTCGCGCGGGCCTTCGCCGACGCCGATGAGGTCTTCATCACGGAGATCTACCCGGCGGGCGAGACGCCGATCCCCGGCGTGACCGGCGAGCGGCTGGCCGAGGCCGTGCGGGCGGCGGGCCATCCGGCGGTGAGCTTCGTGCCGCAGCGCGACCAGCTCGCCGGGCGCGTGCGGCCGGCCCTGCGGCCGGGCGACCTCGTCCTGACGCTGGGCGCGGGCGACATCTGGAAGGCGGGACCGGAGCTGTTGGAGTCGTTGTGAGCGGAGGGCTGGTCATGCGGCAGGCCGGAGGGCGCGCGGGCGGCCGCGCGGCGGCCGGACGGAGATCGGGGGGCGGGGTTCCCCGCGACACCCTGGAGGCCGTCGTGGCCGGCGTGCGCGGGGACGTCCGGTTCGGCGCCCCGCTCGCGGACCACACCTCCTTCCGCATCGGCGGGCCGGCGGACGTCCTGGTCCGCCCGGCCTCCGAGACGGACCTGGCGCGGCTGGTCGTGCAGGCGCGCGCGGCGCGCGTCCCCCTCTTCGTGATCGGGGGCACGAACCTCCTCGTGCGCGACGGGGGCATCCGCGGGGTGGTCGTGAGCCTGTCGAGGCTGAACCGGATCAGGGACGAGGGCGCCGGGCTGGTCTACGCCGAGGCCGGGGTCGGGATGCCGACCTTGATGGGCCACGCGGCCGCCCGCTCGCTCGCCGGGCTGGAATGGGCGGCCGGGATTCCGGGCACGGTCGGCGGCTGCCTGGTGATGAACGCCGGCACGCGCCTGGGGGAGATGAAGGACGTCGTCCACGCGGTGCGGTTCCTGGACCGGAACGGCGCGATCGAAGACCGCCCGGCCTCGGCCATCCGCTTCAGCTACCGACGCGCCCACCTCCCGCCCGGCGTCGTGGTCGGCGTGTGGGTCCAGCTGAAGCACGGCGACCGGACGAAGATCCAGGGGGTGGTCAAGGAGTACCTGCGCTACCGCAAGGCGACCCAGCCGCTGACGATGCCCAGCGCCGGCTGTGTCTTCAAGAACCCGGGAGCCGAGCCGGCGGGGCGTCTCATCGAGCAGGCCGGCCTCAAGGGCGCGCGGGTCGGCGACGCCCAGGTGTCCGAGCGCCACGCGAACTTCATCGTGAACCGGGGGCGGGCGCGGGCGGCGGACGTGATCGCGCTGATCAAGCAAGTGGGCCGCGCGGTGCAGGAGAGGACCGGCGTCACGCTGGAGCTCGAGGTGAAGATCGTCGGGAGACCCTGAGGTCCGCGAGCGTTGAGTCCATGAAGATCCGCGAAACCGGACACTCCCAACTCAACACGCAACACCCGCTGCCGCGTCCCAACCCTCTGACGACGGCGCGGGTCGGTGTGTTGATGGGCGGCTGGTCGTCGGAGCGGGAGGTGTCGCTCCGGACCGGCCGGGCGGTCCATCGGGCGCTGCTCCGCCGCGGCTATCGGGCGGTCGCGATCGACGTCGGGCCGGAGCTGGAGCGTCGGTTGCGGGCGGAGCGGGTCGAGCTGGCTTTCGTCGCGCTGCACGGGCCGGGCGGCGAGGACGGGACGATCCAGGGCCTGCTCGAAACCCTTGGCATCCCCTACACGGGCTCGGGCGTGAGGGCGAGCGCGATCGCCATGCACAAGCCGACGGCCAAGGCCTTGCTGGCGGCGGAGGGCATCCCGGTGCCGGACGGCGCGGTCCTGCGCGCGGGCGAGCTCGGGCGCGGGACGGTGCCGCCGCTGCCCGAGGGGCTTCGCCGGCCGGTCGTCGTCAAGCCGGCGAGCGAAGGCTCGACGATCGGGGTGAGCATCGTCCGCGCGAAGGATCAGTGGGCTGCGGCTCTGCGCCGCGCGCACCGGCTCGACCCGGAGGCGCTGGTGGAGGCCTATATTCCCGGCCGCGAGCTGACGGTGTCGGTGCTGGGCGGGAAGACGGGGCCCGTCGCGCTGCCGGCCGTGGAGATCGTCGCGCCCGGCGGGTTCTACGATTACTCGGCCAAGTACCGGAAGGGGCGGACGCGCTACCTCTGCCCCGCGCCGATCGCGCCGGGGCTCGCGAAGCGGCTCGCGGACCTGGCGCTGCGGGCCTACGGGCTGGTCGGCTGCGCGGGCGCGGCGCGGGTGGACTTTCGCGTCACGCCGGCGGGCCGGCCCTACGTGCTGGAGCTCAACACGACGCCGGGTATGACGGAGACGAGCCTGCTGCCCATGGCCGCGGCCGCGGCGGGCCTGGACTACGACGAGCTCACGGAGCGGATCCTGGCCTCGGCGCTCGCGCGGCAGGTCGCGATGCGGAAGGCGGGCGGCCGCGGCGCGGCGGGTACGGGATCACGGGCGCGCGCAGGGAGTGGGGGATGAGGCGGACGAGGCGGCAGGCGGGGCCGAAATCGGACATCTACTGGGGCGGACGGATGAAGGCGAAGATGGCGCGCCGGCGGAGCGGCGGGGGCCGCCGGCTCGTCCTGCTGGTCGGCGGCCTGGCCGCGGTCGGGCTGCTGCTCTGGGGCGGGCTGGAGGGGTATCGCGTCGCGGCGCCGCTGGTCGCCGAGTGGTTCGAGGTCCAGGAGGTCCGGGTCGAGGGGCTGAGCCAGTTGACGAGGGGGGAGGTGCTGGAGCAGCTCGCCCTGCCCGAGGACGCGACGCTGCTCTCCGTGCGGACGGCGGAGCTGGAGAAGCGGCTGCTCGCCCATCCCTGGGTGAAGGAGGCGCGGATCAGCCGCGTGCCGCCCCACACGCTGGAGGTGTCCATCACGGAGCGCCGCGCGGCGGCAATCGTGCGGACGGCGAGCCTCGCCCTGGCGGTGGACGAGGACGGCCACTTTCTGGAGGTCCTGCCCGGCGAGGACGGCTCCTCGCTGCCGGTGCTCGTCGGCTTGGACCAGCGGCGGCTGCTCGACGGGGACGAGCCGGCGCGCCGGGCCGTGCGGGTGGGCGTCCGGGTGGCGGACGTGCTCGCCCGGTCCTTCGAGGGGCGTCCCGAGGTGGACGTGACGAACCCCGACCATCCGGTCGCGTACTTCAACGGCCGGCGGTTCCGGTTCGGGGCCGAGTCGGTCGAAGACCAATGGGATCGGTACCGGCAGGTGGAGCAGGCGCGTCGCGTCAGCGCGGGCGCCGACGAGCCGCTCCAGGGCGAGGAAATCGACCTGCAGTATCCGGGCAAGGTGATCCTTCGCTGAGAGGGGGTGACGAGCCGTGGCCAAACGGGACCAGATCGTGGTGGGACTGGACATCGGGACGACCAAGGTCGTCGCCGTGGTCGCCCAGGTGACCGAGGACGGGGGGGTGGACATCGTCGGCGTGGGGTCCAGCCCGTCGCGCGGCCTCCGCAAGGGGGTGGTCGTCAACATCGAGAGCACGGTCGAGTCCATCAAGAAGGCGGTCGAGGACGCCGAGCTGATGGCGGCGGTGCAGATCAACTCGGTGTACACGGGCATCGCCGGCAGCCACATCGCGGGCAGGAGCGCCAGGGGCGTGGTCGCGCTCAAGAAGCTGGAGGTCACCCCCGGCGACATCCAGCACGCGGTCGAGGCGGCGCGGGCGCTGACCCCCATCGAGCCGGGCCGGCGCGTGCTGCATGTGCTGCCGCGCGACTTCAGGGTGGACGACCAGGACTCCATCCGCGACCCGCTGGGGATGTCGGGCGGACGCCTGGAGGTCGAGGTGCAGATCATCACGGGGGCGGACACCACGGCGCAGAACATCATCAAGAGCGTCAACGGGGCGGGCCTCGACGTGGAGGAGATCGTGTTGCAGCCCCTGGCCTCCAGCGAGGCGGTGCTGACGCCGGAGGAGCGGGACCTCGGCGTCGTGATGGTGGACCTGGGCGGCGGCACGACGGACCTGGCGATTTTCGTGGAGGGGAGCATCCGGCACACGGCCGTGTTGCCGATCGGCGGGCTGCATCTGACGAACGACCTGGCGATCGGGCTGCGCACGCCGCAGGCCGAGGCGGAGAAGCTGAAGGTCCGGCACGGCACGGCGCTGGTCGCGCAGGTGCCGGACGAGGAAACCGTGGAGGTGCCCAGCGTGGGCGAGCGGCCGCCCCGCATCGTGGCGAAGCGGCAGATGGCCGAGATCATCCACTCGCGGGCGGAGGAGATGCTCGATCTGGTCCGGCGGGAGATCGTCAAGACCGGCTACGAGGGGATGCTCGCGGCCGGCGCGGTGATCACGGGCGGCACCTCGCTGCTCGACGGCATGGTCGAAGTGGGCGAGCGCGTGCTGGACCTGCCCGTACGCCGTGGCCTGCCGAGCGGCGTCGGCGGGCTGCGGGACATCGTCCATGACCCGATGTACGCCACGGGCGTCGGCCTGATCCTCTACGCCCGCCGGCACGCCGAGGACCTGGAGGCGGTCGGCGCGCGGGGCGGCCGGCGGCTGGGAAGAGTCTGGGAGCGGATGCGCACGTGGATGTTCGAGTTTTTCTAACGAGGGCGGTCGGGCAACAGGCCCCGGATTGGGACATTCCGGGGCGGGCCCCGGATGAGGGATGGCGGGGGGCGCACGTCATCCCGACGAATGCCGGAGCCCGATCCTCGGTCGCACGCACGGTGCGCGGACCGGGCCGCGGCTTCCGCCGGGGCGACGACGGTGAGCCGGATCGACGAGCCGGAAGACCGGAAGCCGAAGGCTTCCCAACGAGGGAGGGGCACAATGTATTCCTTCGAGGACGATGAGGTGATGCCGGTCTCGATCAAGGTGATCGGGGTCGGCGGGGCGGGGTGCAACGCCGTGAATACGATGATCGCGGCGGGGCTCAACCGGATCGAGTTCATCGCGGCGAACACGGACGTGCAGGCCCTGGGCCAGGCGCGGGCGCCCTTCAAGGTGCAGCTCGGGCTGGAGCGGACCCGCGGGCTGGGCGCGGGCGCCAAGCCCGAGGTCGGCAGGGAGGCCGCGCTGGAGAGCAAGGTGCAGATCCGCGAGGTGCTGGAGGGCGCGGACATGGTCTTCGTCACCGCGGGCATGGGCGGCGGGACCGGGACCGGCGCCGCGCCCGTCGTCGCCGGCATCGCCCGCGAGCTGGGCATCCTGACGGTCGGGGTCGTCACCAAGCCCTTCCAGTACGAGGGACGGCGGCGGATGAGCTACGCCGAGGAGGGCGTCCGGGAGCTGCGCAAGCAGGTGGACACGCTCCTGGTCATCCCCAACCAGAAGCTCATGAGCCTCGTGGACAAGGCCATGCCGCTTTTGGAAGCCTTCAAGGTCGCGGACGACGTGCTGCGCCAGGCGATCCAGGGCATCGCCGACGTCATCACGACGACGGGGCACGTGAACGTGGACTTCGCCGACGTGCGGACGGTGATGACCTACACGGGCCGCGCCGTCATGGGCATGGGCGTCTCGCGCGGGACGAACCGCGCGGTCGAGGCGGCGGAGAAGGCCGTGTCCTGCCCCCTGCTGGAGGAGGGGAGCGTGGGCGGCGCGCGCGGCGTGCTGTTGAACATCACCGGCGGGGCGAACCTCTCGCTGCACGAGGTGGGCGAGGCGGCCTCGATCATCGAGAAGGCCGCGGACCCGGAGGCCCACATCATCGTCGGCCAGGTCATCAACCCGGCCATGACCGACGAGATCGTGGTGACGGTCATCGCGACCGGCTTCGACCGGGAGGAGCCCCAGCCGCGGATCGGTCTGCCGGATCGTGGGACGTACGGGGATCGGCCGGCGCCCAGCGTGCCGCAGCCGGTGCCCGCGGGCGTGGGGGCCGGCGGGGACGGGTGCCTGACCGAGAAGGATCTGGACCGGCCCGCCTTCACGCGCAGGCCCGTCACGTCGCACGCGATGCAGGAGCGGCTCCGACTGGACATCGACGACGAGTTCGACGTACCGACGTTCTTGCGCAAGCGGGAGGCGTGAGGGGGGGAGCGGTGAGGAGTAAGGGGTAAGGGGTGAAACGTGAAAGGTGAGGCGGGAAAGGTGAGACGGGAGGCGGGAAACGGGAGGAAGCAATCAGCCCCGCGAGTGACGCTGCACGAGCGGCCGGGGATGTGTCACCAGTGAGAAGGGATGATCCGATGGCGGTGGGGGTGATCACGCTGCCGGCCTTTTCGACCGAGCGCGCGGGGGCGCGGCACTTCTTCGGAACGCGGCTGGCGTCCGCGCCCCGGCGGGGCTGGGCGGGACGCGGCCGTGAGCCGGTGATCGTGGCGGTCCGCCAGGTGCACGGGACGGACGTGCTCGTACTGGACCGTCCCGTCGAGCCCGGCGAAACCTTCGACGGCGGCTGGGACGCCTTGATGACGGACCAGCCCGGCGTCATGGTGACGGTGCGGACGGCCGACTGCGTCCCGGTCCTGCTCCACGACCCGGCCCGGCGTGCGGTCGCGGCGGTCCATGCGGGCTGGCGCGGCGCGCTGGGGGGGATCGTGCCGCGGACGATCGCGACCATGGCCGAGCGGTTCGGCTCCGTCCCCGCGGCGCTCCGGGTCGCCGTCGGCCCCTCGGCAGGGCCCTGCTGCTACGAGGTGGACGAGCCGGTGCTCGCCGGGCTGCGCGCGTCGGTGCCCGATTGGCCGTCGGTGCTCCGTGTCCATCGGCCCGGTCGGGCCCTCCTCGACCTCCGGCTGCTCGTGCGCCTGCAGGCGGAGGCCGCCGGCGTGCCGGCCGACTCGATCCAGGCCGTCAACCTCTGCACGATCTGTCGCCCCGCCCTCTTCCATTCCTACCGGCGCGACGGCGAGGTGCGCGGCACGATGGTGAGCGGGATCATGCTGACCGGCCGCCGCCCCCCGACGGGCCGGCCGGAGCGGGCCGGGCGCTTGCGACCTGTCAATCGCCGGAGGCTTCCGGTACAATAGCCCCTCGCGCCGGCCGCCGCCCGGCGCGGAGAGGGAAGCGGGACCATGGCCGGAAGCGCCGTCCTCGATGATGCCGCGACCGTGGCCGGCAACGTCCGCGCGGTGCTGGCGGCGATCCGCCGCGCCGCGGTCCGGGCGGGCCGCGATCCCGAGTCGGTGCGGCTGGTGGCCGCGACCAAACAGGTCGGCCCCGAGCGCATCACGCCCGCGATCGAGGCGGGTGTCCGGCTCCTGGGCGAGAATCGGCTGCAGGAGGCCCTGCCGAAGATCGAGGCGCTGGCCGGCCGGCCCGTTCGCTGGCATTTCATCGGGCGACTACAGCGGCGAAAGGTCCGGGAGGTCGTCGGGCGGTTCGAGCTGATCCACTCCGTGGACAGCGTGGAATTGGCGGCCGAGATCGAGCGGCGCGCGGCCGCGGCGGGGCTCGTCCAGCCGGTGCTCCTGGAAGTGAACCTCGGGGGCGAGGCGAGCAAGGGCGGGTTCGATCCCGAGGGCCTCCCCGCCGCGCTGCCGGAGCTGGCGCGGCTGGCGCACGTGCGCGTCCGGGGGCTGATGGCGATCCCGCCGCCGACGCCGGAGGCCGAGGGGGCGAGGCCCTACTTCCGGCGGCTGCGGCTCCTGGCGGAATCGTTAGGGGCCGGCTGGTGCGGGCCGGGAGCGGCGGAGCTATCCATGGGCATGTCGCAGGACTATGAGGTGGCGGTGGAGGAGGGCGCGACGATGGTGCGCGTGGGCACGGCGCTCTTCGGAAGGCGCGCGTGATGGGCGGCGCGGGGCTCGGCAAGAAGATCGCCCTGCTCGGGACGGGCCAGATGGGCGAGGCGCTGCTCGGCGGCTGGCTGGCCTCCGGGCTGGTCGAGCCGGGATCGGTCTGGGCGACCGACGCGAGTGCGGCGCGGCGCGACCTGGCCAAGCGGCGCTTCGGCGTCCGCGTCGGCGCGGGTAACGCGGAGGCGGCGGCCTGGGCCGACGTGATCGTGCTCGCGGTCAAGCCGCAGACGCTGCCGGCGCTGCTCGGGGAGATCGCGCCGTCGGTGGCGGGCCGGCTGCTCGTCTCGATCGTGGCCGGGGTCTCCATCGGGAAGATCGCCGGCATGGCCGGCCCGGGCGCGCGGGTCGTGCGGGTCATGCCCAACGCGCCGGCGCTGGTGCGCGCGGGCGTCTCCGCCCTGGCCGCCGGGCCGGGCGTGACGGAGGCGGAGGCCGACCTGGCGATGCGGCTGTTCGAGGCGGTCGGGCTCGCGGTGACGGTGGAGGAGCGGCTGATGGACGGGGTGACGGGCCTGAGCGGCAGCGGCCCCGCCTACGTCGCGGTGGTGATCGAGGCGATGGCGGACGGCGGCGTGAAGGCGGGACTGCCCCGCGAGACGGCCGAGCGGCTGGCCGTGCAGACCGTGCTGGGCGCCGCGCGGATGCTGCTGGAGACCGGCGAGCATCCCGCCAAGCTCAAGGACCGGGTGGCCTCGCCGGGCGGCACGACGATCGCCGGGCTGGCCGAGCTGGAGAAGGGCGGGGTGCGCGCGAGCCTGATCGCCGCAGTGGAGGCGGCCGCGCGGCGCTCCGCGGAGCTGGGGAGCTGAATGTTCGTCGCCGGGAATATCTTAAACGGCCTGGCCGTCGTCGTGGACAACGTGCTCTGGCTCTACATGTGGGTGATCATCGTCCGGGCGCTGCTCTCGTGGGTCAACCCCGATCCCTGGAACCCGATCGTGCGGTTCCTGGAACGGGCGACCGAGCCGGTGCTTCATCCGATCCGGCAACGGCTCGGCTGGCGCATGGGGATCGACCTCTCGCCCATGATCGCCATCCTGATCATCATCTTTCTGCAAGTGGCCCTCGTGGAGTCCTTGAAGGACCTCGCGCTCCGGATGCGGTAACCTGTGAGGCGCAGCCCATGAAGATCACGCCGCTCGACATCCAGCAGGTGGAGTTCAGGAAGACGATGCGGGGCTACGACTGCCGGGAGGTGCGCCAGTTCCTCGACGACGTGGCGCGGACGGTCGAGGGGCTGACGCGCGAGGGCTCGGCGCTCCGCGAGAAGCTGGCGCAGGCCGAGCAGCAGCTCGCCGAGCTGAAGAAGACGGAGACGGCGCTCACGCAGACCCTCGTCTCCACGCAGACGATGGCGGAGGGGCTCAAGGAGGCGGCGAAGCGGGACGCGGAGTTCATCCTCCGCGAGGCGGAGCTCAAGGCGCAGGATCTGCTCCGCGGCGCGCGCGAGGAGCTGTCGGGGCTGCATCGCGAGCTGGCGGACCTCCGCAAGCAGCGGATCGTGGTCGTCGAGCGGCTGCGGTCCACGCTGCGGACCTTCGAGCGGATGCTGGAGGTCGAGGACGCGGCCGAGGAGCAGGCCGAGGCCGCCGGCCGCCGCCAGGCCATGTGAGCGCCGCCGACCGTATCGCCGAAACCATGGAGGCCGCCGTCTCGGACGGCGTCTTTCCGGGCGCGGTCCTCCTCGTCCGCCTCCGCGGCCGCCCCGCTTACCAGCGGGCCTTCGGGCTCGCGGCCCGTGTCCCTCACGACGAGCCGGCCGACCTCGACACCATCTACGACCTCGCCTCGCTCACCAAGCCCCTCGCGACGGTCTCCGCCGTGCTGATCCTCGTGCAGGAGGGCCGGCTGGCGCTGGACCAGCCCGTGTCCCGCTGGCTCGACGAGCTGGTCGGGGCGCCGGTCGGCGGGGCGACGCTCGCCCACCTGTTGAACCATAGCGCGGGGCTGCCGGGGTGGCGGCCGCTGTACGAACAGGTCTCCCAGGCGGCCGAGGCCGATCCGGCCCGGGCGGGCGTCGCCGCGGCCCGCAAGCTGGTCGTGGAGTTGATCGGCCGGGAGCCGCCGCTCTACCAGCCCGGCTCGCGGAGCCTCTACAGCGACCTGGGGTTCATCCTGCTCGGGTTCATCGTTGAGCGCGCGGCGGACCGCGGCTTGGCGGAGTGGTGCGAGGAGCGGATCTTCAAGCCCCTGGGGGCCGTGCCCCTGTTCTTCGCCGGGGCGCGGCCGGACCTGCCCGCTCCGGAGGCGGACGGGCGGAGGATCGCGCCGACGGAGACAGACCCCTGGCGCGGGCGGCTGCTGCGCGGGGAGGTGCACGACGAGAACTGCGCGGCCTTGGGCGGCGTGGCGGGCCACGCGGGGCTGTTCGGGACGGCCGCGGCGGTGGCGGCGGTGTCGGGGGCCTGGCTGCGAAGCTACCTGCGGCGCGACAACCTGCTGCGGCCGGACCTCGTCAGGCTCTTCGTGACGAGGCGGGCGGAGACGCCGGGGTCGAGCTGGGCGTTGGGCTGGGACACACCGTCGGCGCCCTCGTCGGCCGGGCAGTATTTCTCCCCGCGCTCGTTCGGGCACCTGGGCTACGCGGGCACGTCGCTCTGGGTGGACCCGGACCGCGAGCTGGAGGTGATCCTGCTCTCCAACCGCGTCCATCCGACGCGGAAGAACCAGGCCATCCAGCAATTCCGGCCGAAGATCCACGATGTGATTTATGAGGAATTGATCGGATGACCTGTCAAGCCATTTGAAAATCTGGCTCTTCAGGCTTTCGTGTGGGTCGGATAGAGATCCAGTCCTCCACAATGGAAATAGATCGCGGTCTTGAAATGCTCGACGTTCGGAAGCCCCGGGCCGTTGTCTTGACCCACTGGATCGTGGCGTTGACCGCCTCGAGGCCGGCGTTGGTGATCCCATGCTGCAAGTACGTCAGCACGTTCGGAAGGTGCCGCCGGATCAGCGTGGCCACCGCGGCCATCGGCCGCAGGCGGCTGTGCGTGGCGCGCCAGACCCAGCGGGCGAAGAAGTTCCGGGCGGCTCCCTGGTCGGTGTACTCCCGGAACTGGCGGAAGCGCTCCTTGAGGGCCCAGGCCCGAGCCACCTCGAGGTCACTGCGCGTGAGCGTGCGGAAGGCGGCCTGCTGCTCGGCCGTCATGGCCGTGGGCCGCATGAGCCAGAGGTACGTGGTTCCCGTCAGCCGAGTATCGCCCGTCAGCTTCAAGGCTCGCTGTTCCGCGCGCCACACGCCATCCACGGCGTCTTGGAGATGCGTGGCCACATGGAACTTGTCGAAGACGATCCTGGTGTCGGCCTCCGTGAGATGAGTGTGCGCCGACTGGATGTCGGGCTCCCACATGTCCCTGGCGATCGCCGTGATTCCCTCCCGCTGGGCCGGCGTCACTGCTTGTGCGAGTCAAATGCGATATAGTGCATGCTGCGCCTCCCTCCTGCGGCTCCGCCGCGGTTGATTTCCGAACGCAGGCTAGCACCTGCGTGAGGGAGGCGCGCACTTTCATACCATCACACAAATTCCTGAAGAGCCCTGAAAATACATGGAACGCGGAACTGCCTAAGAGGGAGCCGGTGGCGTGGCGAGCGGGTCCCCCGTCGCCCGCAGCGGAAGGGGCGAAGGGCCAACAGGTTGCCCAACCAGCACGGTCACACAGCGCCCGTACCCCGCCAAACGCCGAAGCGCCCCCCACGGGGGGAGGGGTGGAGCGAGGACGAGGGGGGTGATCGCCACGACAGGACCCGCTAGAGTTGCTGTAGGTACCATCAAGTATTTTCGGATTAGGGCTAACTCAGCGCTTCGGCAGATCGCTTGCAGCGATCCGCTGAGCATAGCTGTTAGGCCGCTAGCGGGGCATCGCCCTGCCAATTAGTGATCTCGTTGCAGTAGTTGCTCAGGTTCGATGTCTTAAGAGCGGAGCCAGGATCGGCGCTGTGAAGCTCAGACGCGGTGGAGGTTAATGGAGGTTAGGGGAAGCCGAAGTTCCTCCACAGCCGTCGGGGTGAGGATGGCGCGACCTTGGGGGTGAGCCCCGGTGGTGTTCGAAGGGCGGCGTGTGCGAGGCCCGACCGCTTCGGGCTGTCGCAGCAGGCCGAGGCGGATCGGATGCCCCCCCTTCCGAGTGGGGGATGGGGGGAGCCGGAGCCGAGCCGCCGATCGTTACAGCAGCGTGGGCGAGTCCCCGGGGAGCGGAACTCCTCGTCCCGACGGCTAATCCGGATACTCCACCCAGGTTTCCTTCTCGGCCAGGTACTTCTTGCCGCGGAAGTTGACGCGGGTGCGCATGCGGCTGAAGCCCAGCTCGCGGAGCTTGGCGACGACCTGGGCGACAGCGGCGGCGATGGTGGGATGCGGCTGGCTCTCGACGGTGAGGGCTTCGTACATGACCTGGGCGCTGTAGCCCTGCGCGGTCCGGTTGACGAGGATGGACCGGTTGAAGTAACGCTCGCTCGGGTCGGTGCCCTCGATCTGGTGGCGCTCGACGACGCCCTCTCGTTTCAAGGACAGGGGCAGGGTGCTCACGAGGTCCTCCTTCGGACGCTGCCCGGATGCCGCAACCGGCGACCTAGCCGAGCCGGATTATAATGATCCTCCGTCGGGACTGCAACCGACCGGTGTCCGCCGCGCCGAAGCCAGCCCCGCCGGCCCCCGTCGCGCCGGCCGCCGTCGCGATTGACAAGGCTGCGGGGGCCTCCGTATGATCGTCCCCTGATTCCCGGAGGCGGAGGGTGACGACCAAGATCCCGGCGACCGCGGCGATCGAAAAGGGACCCCTGACCCTGACCGGCGCCCTGAACATCCCCAACAGCCTCACCCTCCTGCGCATCCTGCTGATCCCCGTCTTCGTCGGCCTGCTGGTCTACCGGCACTACGATTACGCGCTCGGGGCCCTGCTGGTGGCGGGGCTGACCGACGCGCTGGACGGGACGATCGCCCGGGTGGCGAACCAGCGCACGGAGCTGGGCGCCTACCTCGACCCCCTTGCGGACAAGCTGCTGCTGACGACGGGGTTCATCACGCTCTCGGTGCTCGGCCTCGCGCCGCTCTGGGTCGTCATCCTGGTGGTCAGCCGGGATTTGATCCTGATGACCGGGACCCTGCTCGTGCGGCTGACGGATTCGGCCGTGGACCTCTCGCCCACGACGCTGGGCAAGGGCACGACGCTGCTGCAACTGACCTACGTCTTGCTCGTGGTCGCGCTCACCTCTCGGCGGATGGACGTGCACCTGCTCGACCCGCTGCTGTTCACGGCGGCGGGCCTGACCCTCGCCTCGGGCCTCCACTATCTTTATCGGGGGTGTACGCAGCTCCACGCCTGGGACGCCTGAGCAGGATGCCCAAACGGGCCACCGGCGGCCTCCCGCGGTTTGATTGACAACCCCTTGGCCCTCCAGTAGACTTCGCGCGTGCTCCACGTCCCCACGTTCGTTCCCGGACCGCCCGCCTGCGATCACCGAATGACCCGGCCCCGGCGCGCGCTCCGCGGCGGTTGACCGGCCGGAGCAGGCGGCTCAGCCGGCGGGCGCCGCCCCGCCGGACAGGTCGGATGGCCGATGCCTACGTTCACCTACGCCGGGAAGACCCGCACGGGCGCCGTCGCCAAGGGGAAGCTCGTCGCCAAGACCCGCGAGGAGGCGGCCGAGCTGCTCCGCCGCAGGAGCCTCCTCGTCACCACGCTCCAGGAGGAAGCCGCCGCCGGCATCCTCAACAGGCAGATCGGCGGCGGGCCGACCGACAAGGACCTCGTCGTTTTCACCCGTCAGTTCGCCACGATGGTCAACGCGGGCCTGCCGCTGATCCAGTGCCTCGACATCCTCGCCACGCAGTCGGAGAACAAGGTCTTCTGCAAGACCATCGCGGAGGTCAAGGTGGACGTCGAGAGCGGCTCCACGCTGACCGACGCGATGAAGAAGCATCCCAAGGTCTTCGACGAGCTCTACGTGAACATGGTGCACGCGGGCGAGGTCGGCGGCATGCTCGACGGCATCCTGGTCCGGCTGGCGAAGCACATCGAGAAGGCGATGAAGCTCAAGAGCCAGATCAAGGGCGCCATGATCTACCCCGCGGCGGTGCTGGGCGTGTCCATCATCGTCATCGTGGTGTTGATGATCTGGGTGATCCCGGTCTTCGAGAAGATGTTCCACGACATGTCGGGCGGAAAAGCCGGGCTGCCGGCCCCCACGCAGTTCGTGATCGACGTGAGCCAGTTCTTCCAGAACAACATCCTCTCGATGGTGGCCGTGGCCGCCATCGCGATCGTCGGTCTCAAGCGGTACTACGCGACGCCGAAGGGACGGCTGGCGATCGACCGGCTCATGCTCAAGCTGCCCGTGCTGGGGGACCTGATCCGCAAGGCCGCGGTGGCGAAGTTCACCCGGACGCTGGGCACCCTGATCACGAGCGGCGTGGCCATCCTGGAGGGGCTCGCGATCACCGCCAAGACGGCCGGGAACAAGGTCGTGGAGGAGGCCATCCTCTCCGCGCGCCGGAGCATCGCGCAGGGCAAGACGGTGTCCGATCCCCTCGCCAAAAGCGGCGTGTTCCCGAACATGGTCACGCACATGATCTCGGTGGGCGAGTCCACGGGCGCGCTGGACGCGATGCTCGGCAAGATCGCCGACTTCTACGACGACGAGGTGGACGCGGCCGTGGCGGCGCTCACGTCGCTGCTCGAGCCCATGCTGATGGTGTTCCTGGGGGTCACGATCGGTTTCATCGTGATCGCGATGTACCTGCCGATCTTCAACATCGGGAAGTTCATCGGCTAGCAAGCCGGCGGGAGGACGGGCTCGCGATGGCCGCGCTGAGGGTCAGGCTGTTCTGGCTGATGGGCCTGCGGCTGGTGGTCGTCACCCTCCTGCTGGGCCTGTCGATCCTGATCCACGTCGGGCGCGGCGACCTCACGAACACGTTCTTCGCGCTCATCGCGTTCACCTACGCGGTCACCATCGTCTACGCGACGGTCCTGCGATACCTCCGGACCGAGCGGGCGCTGGTGCGCATGGCGGTCGTGCAGGTCGGCCTGGACCTGCTGCTCGAGACGATCCTGGTGGCCCGCAGCGGGGGAGTGGAAAGCCCCTTCCCCGTCCTGTACATGATGACGGTCGCGCTGACGAGCTTCATGCTGAAGCGGCGGGGCGGGCTGATCACGGCGGGGTTGGCGGCGATCCTGTTCGGGCTGGTCGTCGTCGCGCAGCTCTACGGCCTGCCGGTGCCCGGCCGGGGGATCCCGCCGAGCCGCGTCACGGTGCCGGAGACCCTCTACACGTTCGGCGTGAACACGCTGGGGCTGCTGGTGGTGGGCTTCCTGAGCGGTACGCTCGCGGAGCAGCTCCGGCGCGCGGGCCTGTCGCTGGAGGAGAAGGCGCAGGGGCTCCAGCGCCTGCAGGTCTTCCATGAGAACGTGCTGCAGAGCCTGACCAGCGGGGTGTTCTCGACGAACGCGGCGGGGCAGATCACCTCCTTCAACCGGGCGGCGCAGGACATCACTGGCTGCCCGCCGGAGGCGGTGCAGGGCCGGCTCTGGACGGAGGCCTTTCGCTGGCAGCGGTCGGACATCGCGCCGGCGGACCCCGCGGCGCTGACGGGGCCCTACCGGTTCGAGGCCGAGGGCCGGCGGGCCGACGGCAGCCGCGTGGTGGTGGGCATGACGCTCTCGCCGCTGACCGAGAGCGGGGTCCGGACGGGGCTCGTCGGGGTGTTCCAGGACCTCACCCAGGTTCGGGACCTGCAGGCGGAGATGCGGCGGCGCGAGTGGCTCGCCACGCTGGGCGAGATGTCGGCGGGCATGGCCCATGAGATCCGGAACCCGCTGGCCGCGCTCGCCGGCTCGATGCAGATGCTCCGCAAGGACCTGGCGCTCGACGAGACGAACGCGCGGCTGATGGACATCGCGGTCCGCGAGGCGACGCGGCTGGACGCGATCATCACGGAGTTTCTCCAGTACGCGCGTCCGCCGGCCCTGAACCTGAAGGAGTGCGACCTCAATCGCGTCCTGAAGGACGTGCTGGACCTGCTGGCGCACGAGGCCCAGAGCCGGCCGGGGATCGTCCTGGACAGCCGGCTGGGCAACGGGCCGATGACGGCGCAGGTGGACGAGAACCAGGTCCGGCAGGTCTTCTGGAACCTGGCGACGAACGCCTTCGAGGCCATGCCCAAGGGCGGCCGGCTTGCGATCGCCACCCGGCGGCGCCGCGTCGGCGTCGGCGCCCGGAGCGGTGAGGTGATCGAGGTCGCCTTCGAGGATACGGGCGAGGGGATCAAGAAGGAGGACCTGGACAAGATCTTCCTCCCCTTCTTCACGACGAAGCGGGAGGGGTCCGGGCTGGGCCTGGCGACGGTGCACCGGATCGTGGACCTGCACGGCGGCTGGATCCGGGTGGAGAGCCAGGAGGGCCGGGGCTCGAGCTTCGTGGTCTGCCTGCCGCGCGTCGCGGAGGGGGGACCGCGCCTCTGGTACGAGGGTAGGGAACCGTGGAAAAGATCCTGATCGTCGACGACGAACGCAGCATGCGCGAGGTCCTGAGCATCATGCTCAAGCGGGCGGGGTACGCCGTGTCCGTCGCCGCGGACGGCGAGGAGGCCGTCGCCCAGATCGGCAAGGAGATCTTCGACCTGGTCATCACCGACCTCAAGATGCCCAAGGTCGGCGGGCTGGATGTGCTCAAGGCCGTCAAGGAGTCCTCGCCCGAGACCGTGGTGCTCGTCATCACCGCCTTCGCCTCCACCGAGTCGGCGGTCGAGGCGATGAAGCGTGGGGCCTACGACTACCTGACGAAGCCCTTCCAGGTGGACGAGGTCCAGCTCATCATCCGCAACGCGCTGGAAAAGCGGCGGCTCACGACCGAGAACATCCTGCTCAAGCGCGAGATGGCGAGCCAGTCCTCCTTCGCCCAGCTCATCGGGCAGAGCGAGGCCATGCAGAAGGTCTTCGAGATGGTGCGGCGGGTGGCCGACAGCCGGAGCAACGTGCTGATCTGCGGCGAGAGCGGCACGGGCAAGGAGCTGGTCGCCCGCGCCATCCATTACAACAGCGCGCGCAGCCGGATGCCCTTCGTCACGGTCAACTGCAGCGCCCTGCCGGAGCCGCTGCTGGAGAGCGAGCTGTTCGGACACATGAAGGGCTCCTTCACGGGCGCGGTGGCGAACAAGGCCGGCCTGTTCGAGGTCGCCAACGGCGGCACGATCTTCCTCGACGAGATCGGCGAAACGACGCCGGCCACCCAGGTCAAGCTGCTGCGCGTGATCCAGGAACGGGAATTCCGGCGGGTCGGCGGGACCAAGAGCGTGCAGGTGGACGTCCGCATCGTCGCGGCCACCAACAAGGACTTGGAGAAGGCCGTGGCGGAGGGCTCGTTCCGCGAGGACCTGTACTACCGTCTGGACGTGATTCCCATCCAGTTGCCGCCGCTGCGGCTGCGGACGGGCGACATTCCCCTGCTCGCGCAGCATTTCCTCGAGCGCTTTTCCAAGGCGAGCGGCCGCCCCGTCCCCACGCTGAGCCAGGAGGCGATGCACGCTCTCCTGGAGCACGAGTGGCGCGGTAACGTCCGGGAGCTGGAGAACCTGATCGAGCGGGTGGTTGCCTTCGCCTCCGGGTCCGTCATCTCCGACGAGGAAATCCGCGGGTGGCTGCACCGGCCGCCGACCGCGCCCCCCTCGGCCATGCCGACCGACCTGCCGCCCGAGGGGCTCGACCTTGAGGAGCTGATCAACCGGATTGAAAAGGAGCTGCTGCTCAAGGCCCTGGAACGCGCCCGCTGGGTGAAGAAGAAGGCGGCCAAGCTGCTGAAGCTGAACACGCGCTCCTTCCGGTACCGGCTGGAGAAGTACGCGATCAAGGGTGGACAGGACTAGCGTCAGGCGTGAGGGGGAAGGGGTGAGACGCATGAGGGAGGAAGTGTGCGTGGCGGCGCCTGCCAAGGTGAACCTCATCCTCCGGGTTCTGGACCGGCGGCCCGACGGCTACCACAACCTCTGGTCGGTGATGCAGACGGTCGGGCTGGCGGACGAGCTGCGCATCCGTCTCCGGCCGGACGGCGGCGACGTGCGTCTGACCTGCGCGGACCCGGCCGTGCCGACGGACGGACGCAATCTGGTCGTCCGCGCCGCGGCGCTTGTGTTGGAGCAGGCCGCGGCCGCCGGCCTCCCCAAGGTCGGCCTGGAGATCGCGCTCACGAAGCGCATCCCCGTCGCCGCGGGGCTGGGCGGTGGGAGCAGCGACGCGGCCGCGACGATCCTGGCCTTAAACGGCGCCCTGGGGCTCGGCTGGTCCGCGGCGGAGATGGCCGGGCTCGGCGAGCGGCTGGGCAGCGACGTCCCCTTCTTCTTCTACGCCCCGACCGCCCGGGTCTGGGGCCGGGGCGAGCTCGTGGCCTCGCTGCCGATGCGCGGGACGCGCTGGCTCGTGCTCGTCAACCCCGGCTTTCCCATCGAGACCCGCGGCGCCTACGAGCGACTCGCGGCCTCCCGCACCGGCCCGCGGCCCCTGTCGGCGATCATGGCCGGACTGGCCGAGCGCGGGGAGTCGAGCTGGGAGGAGATCGTCCCGCTGATGGAGAACGACTTCGAGCCGGCGCTCACCCCGGCCTACCCGGCGCTCGATCAGATCAAGCGGGAGCTGCTGGCGGCCGGCGCCCAGGCCGCGCTGCTCTCCGGGAGCGGCGCGACGGTGTTCGGCGTCTTCGCCGACGAGGCGGGTGCGCGCCGCGCGGCGTCGGCGCTCGCCGCGCCGGGCCGCCGCGTCGAAGCCGCGCCGGCCGGGGGCGCGTGACGGCGCGCGCGACGGCCGGCGTCCTCACCGCTTCTGTTGACAACGCTCCCGCGTTTCCGATACTGTCGTCTGTCCTCTTCGGGCTCAATTCCTGGTCAACGTCGGGGTGAACGGCGCATCGAGCGGCGATCGCGACTCCGGGTCACGCGGAGGGAGCCATGTCCAGAGAGCTCAAGCTGTTTACCGGCAACGCGAATCCAGGCCTGGCCAAGGAGATCTGCGCCTACCTCGGCATCAGCCTCGGCGGGGCGACGGTCTCGGCCTTCAGCGACGGGGAGATCCGGGTCCGCATCGAGGAGAACGTCCGGGGCGCGGACGTGTTCGTCATCCAGTCCTGCTGCGCGCCGACCAACACCTCCCTCATGGAGCTGTTGATCATGATCGACGCGCTGAAGCGCTCGTCGGCGGACCGGATCACGGCAGTGATTCCCTACTACGGCTACGCCAGGCAGGACCGGAAGGACCAGCCGCGCGTGCCGATCACGGCGAAGCTGGTCGCCGACCTGATCACGACGGCGGGCGCCGATCGCGTGTTGACGATGGACCTGCACGCGGGGCAGATCCAGGGCTTCTTCAACATCCCGGTGGACCACCTGTACGCGCTGCCCGTGCTGCTCGACTACATCAACAAGCGCGGCGTCGAGGACCTGGTGGTCGTGTCGCCGGACGCGGGCGGGGTGGAGCGCGCGCGGGCCTTCGCCAAGCGTCTCCAGGCCGGGCTGGCGATCATCGACAAGCGGCGCGAGGGGCCGAACAACGCCCAGATCATGAACATCATCGGCGACGTGGAGGGCAAGAGCGCGCTGCTGCTCGACGACATGATCGACACGGCGGGGACGATCGTGCAGGGCGCCAAGGCCTGCGCGGACAAGGGGGCCCGCACCGTCTGGGCGGGCTGCACGCACGCCGTGCTCTCGGGCCCGGCGTTGGAGCGGCTCCAGGAGTCCTGCCTGACCGAGGTCGTCGTGACCAACACGATTCCGTTGAACGGCAAGGAGCAGCGCTGCCCGAAGCTGCGGGTGCTGTCCGTGGCGCCGCTGCTCGGCGAGGCGATCTCGCGGATCCACGAGGAGCAGTCGGTCAGCTCGCTCTTCGCCTGAGGGCGGGGCAGGGGGGCGGCGGGGGCGCGGGCCCCGGGCCCGCGGGAAGTCGGGGGCATCTGGAGGAACCATGAGATTCGAACTGGCGGCTGAAATCAGGGAACAGGCGGGCAAGGGCGCGGCCCGGCAGTTGCGGCGGAGCGGGCGGGTTCCGGCGGTCCTCTACGGGCAGGAAGACTGTCTCCTGCTGACCCTGTCCCCGGCCCCGTTGACCAAGATCCTGCGGGGGCACGCGGGGAGCACGGCGCTGATTACGCTGAACATCGCGGGGGCCGCGGCGAAGGCCACGCGGACCGCGCTGCTGCGCGACTATCAGGTGGACCCCGTCACCGGCGAGCTCCTGCACGCGGACTTCTTCGAGATCTCGATGAACAAGCCGATTCGGGTCAAGGTGCCCGTCGCGCTCGTGGGCGGTGTGCCGGCCGGGGTGAAGGAAGGCGGCGTGCTGCACCACAACCTGCGTGAGCTGCACATCGAGTGCCTGCCGGCCGCCCTGCCGGAGCACGTCGAGGTGGACGCCTCGGCGCTGACGATCGGGCACGGCATCCACGTCCGCGAGCTGCCGCCGGTCGAGGGCGTCCGCTTCATGGACGATCCCGACCAAATGGTCGTGAGCGTCGCGGCCCCGATCTCCGAGGCCAAGCTCGAGGCCCTGCTGACGAGCGGCGCGGCGGCCGAGGAGGGCAAGGAGCCCGAGGTGATCGGCAAGGGCAAGGAGGAGGCGGCGGCGGAGGGCGCCGAGAAGGGCGCCGCGCCGGCCGAGGCGAAGGCCGGCGAGAAGAAGGAGGCCGCGCCCGCCAAGGCCGAGAAGAAGGAGGCCAAGGAGGAGAAGAAGAAGTAGCCTTGCGCCTGATCGTCGGCCTCGGCAATCCCGGCGAAGAGTACGCGGCGACCCGACACAACGTCGGCTTTCTGGTGGTCGAGCGGGCGGCCGCCCGCTGGCGCATCGGCCTCCGCCGGAGGGGGGAGGCGCGCCGGGGCGAGGGGCGCGTCGGCGAGGTCGCGGTCGCGCTGGCGATGCCGCTGAGCTGGATGAACCGCTGCGGTCCCACCGTCAAGGCCCTCCTCGACGAGTTGGCCCTCTCGCCCGCCGACCTGGTCGTCGTCCACGACGACCTCGACATGGACCCGGGCCGGTTGCGCCTCCGGCGCGACGGCGGCACCGGCGGCCACAACGGGCTGCTCTCCCTCATCACCGCCCTCGGCACCGCGGACTTTCCCCGCCTCAAGGTCGGCATCGGGCGACCCGAACCAGGCGAAGACCCCGCCGACTACGTGCTCTCGCCCGTCCGCGAGGATCAGCGGGCGGCCTTGGGGGAGGGGCTGGACCGCGCCGTGCTGGCGCTCGAATGTCTCGTGACCGCGGGACTGACCGCCGCGATGAACCGGTTCAACAGCAAGCCGAAGGTGGAAGGCTGAGCGCCGTCTCCCGGAGAACGTCATGGGCTTGTGCTGCGGCATGATCGGGCTGCCGAACGTCGGAAAGACGACCGTGTTCAATGCGCTCGTCGGCGGCGGGGCGGTGGCCGCCAACTACCCCTTCTCGACGGTCGAGACCAACGTGGGCGTCGCTATCGTCCCGGACGCCCGCCTGGACCGGCTCGTCGCGATCTTCGGGTCCCGGAAGAAGACGCCGAGCACGCTGGAGGTGCGCGACATCGCCGGCCTGGTGGAGGGCGCGAGCCAGGGGCAGGGGCTCGGCAACCAGTTCCTGGGACAGATCCGGGAGGTGGACGCCCTGATCCACATCGTGCGCTGCTTCGAGGATCCGGACGTCGTCCACGTCGCGGGCGGGGTGAACCCGCTGCGCGACATCGCCACGATCGAGGCCGAGCTGATCCTGGCCGATCTCGAGACGCTGGAGCGTCGGAAGGAGCGGGTGGAGAAGCGGGTCCGAGCCGGCGAGGCCAAGGCCCAGAAGGAGCTGCCGTTCCTGCTCCGGCTCATCGAGTGGCTGGGGGCCGGCGAATGGGTCGGCGGCCGGTCCTTCTCGGCGGACGAACGGCTCATCCTCACCGAATGCCAGTTGCTCTCGGCCAAGCCGGTGCTCTTCGTCGCCAACGTCTCCGAGGGGACGTCGGCGGACGATCCGGTCGTCCGGTCGGTCGTCGAGCAGGCGGAGAAGAAGGGCGCGAAGGTCGTGGTGCTCTGCGGGCAGCTCGAGGCGGAGCTGGCCGCCCTGCCGGAGGGGGAGCGGGCCGACTACCTCAAGGCGCTCGGTCTCGCCGAGCCCGGCCTGGCGCGGCTGACCCGGGCGGCCTACGAGCTGCTGGGGCTGATCACCTTCTTCACGGCGGGCGAGACCGAGTCGCGGGCCTGGCCGATCGCCAAGGGCCTCAAGGCGGCCCAGGCGGCGGGCAAGATCCACTCCGACATGGAGCGCGGCTTCATCCGCGCCGAGGTCTACCATTACGACGATCTGATCGCCTGCGGCTCCGAGGCGAAGGTGCGCGAGAAGGGCCTGTTCCGCCTCGAAGGCCGGGATTACGTCATCAAGGAAGGCGACGTGGTCTATTTCCGCTTCAACGTGTAACGATCTCACCCCTTCTCCCCCTGCGGGAGAGGGCGGGGTGAGGGGACTTGGCCCGGCTGGCTATCCGGTGCGAAGCCGGCAAAATGGCGGGCAGCATAGGGGAGCGCCCGCATGAAAACGGTCACCATCGAGTTGCCGCCGGAGTTGATGCAACTTCTGGGGTCGGAAGAAGAGGCCGAAGGTAGCCTTGGTCTTGGATTGCGTCCGCTAAGGCAAGCTCTCTCGTGTCAAGGCGGCGGAATTGCTCGGTCTCCCCTTGCGTGACCTGCCGGGTCTCCTGGCCCAGTATCGCATCCCCTGGTTCGACTACTCTGCCGACGATCTTCAGCGCGGCCTGCAGGCGTTGCGTAACAAGGACAGCCAGGCCCGGTGATCCTCGTCCTGGACTCCCGCGTCCTCATTACCCCGCGTGATTCATGAGCGCTTCTGCTGCAACCGCGGATTCGCGGCGCGACGCGCCCGTCTCGCGACGCGACTCCACGGTTTCGCGACGAACCATCATGAATCATGCGGGTTACGTTTTCCCGTATTGGCCAACTCGATGTTGACGAAGGGCTGTATCGTCTGATCCTTCAGCGGGCCGGAGAGCTTCCTGTCCATCAGCTCGCCTTGCGTCGGTTCCTCCATCCGCCCGAGCCGGTCGCGCGACGGCCTGACGTCGCGGTCTATCCAGCCGTTCGCGCCTTGACAAAGGCACGCAACCGCAGATATTGTGTGTGTTTCGAGTAGGGATGCTTAGGAACAGAAATGCGAATGACTGCCACCCCCTGATCGTTCAACGGGTTGGCGAGCCTCACGAAGTCACGGCGCTAGACTCGTCGTGGCAAGAGTTCGCCCTAATCCGACAATGAATGGAACGCGGAACTGCCTAAGAGGGAGCGGGTGGCGTGGCGAGCGGGTCCCCCGTCGCCCGCAGCGGAAGGGGCGAAGGGCCCATAGGTTGCCCAACAGGTTGCCCAACCAGCACGGTCACACAGCGCCCGTACCCCGCCAAACGCCGAAGCGCCCCCCATGGGGGGAGGGGTGGAGCGAGGACGACGGGGGCGATCGCCACGACAGGACCCGCTAGAGTTGCTGTAGGTACCATCAAGGATTTTCGGATTAGGGTTAGTTCGCCTTGCCCACGGAAATAAGGCCCGGGCAAGCGACAGGCGGCGCCTCCAAACGATTCGCAACCTCCTCTAATGAGCTCTCCGTATCTTCTGTTTCCAAGACACCGAGCGTCGAGACAGGTCAGCGCATATCGGCAGAGGAGACACACCTTCTTGAAGCGCTCGCGCAGTTGCTTCCGACTGCCGCGGCATCCTACCGCCAGGCCGTTTCTGATCTCCTCGCGCCAGCACGTCACTCACACCGTGGCACCGCCACCGAATTGCGCGAAGCACTGAGAGAAACGCTCGATCATCTCGCCCCAGGGGCAACCATCAGTCATTCAGTCATCGGGCATCCGGTCTACGAGGCGGTCCCATTCTTTGATGGCCGGTTTGACATGATGATCCAGGTGAGTCAGGGCTACGTACAGGCGTCCCTCGGACTCGTCTCGCTTCTCGTCCGCGGGAGGCGATCCTTTCAAGATCGCGACAAGCGCAAGAATTTCCTCGATGGTCCCAAGAATCTCCTCGAAATGATTATCCAGGAGCGAACTCGATGGCGTAAGGAACGAGTCCTTTTCAGCCACCACCGACTGCCGTCGTTGCTTAATCATGGCGCGCCCCTTTACTTCAACCGTCGCTCCAGATTCTTCACGGGCTGTTCCCAGGCGTTAATCTCGACCTCCCAATGTCGGATGCGGCTTCCATCCGGAGTCGCACGCTGCTGCTCGATCGCGATCGTTATACGATGGTCGATAATCCGCCGTCACAGGCTGTCCAGACGGGTTCGTAGTTTTTTAGGCTCTTCAGGAATTTGTGTGGGTAACTGATCCCTCTTGCGCTATGCTTGGGGCC